>CAYYGB010000234.1:0-1502 GCA_964471285.1 uncultured Candidatus Thioglobus sp. | reverse complement strand
CCCAAACAGCTGCAGGAAATAAAGTTGGATTGTCTTCACCTTCTTTAGTAATTTCAATATCAGCTAGGTGAACATCTTTCTTTTCATTGCGCCAGCGGTTATTCAAATTATTCTGAATGGTTGTTAATTCTGACTCATTAAATTCAATACTCATATTAACTCTGCTGTAATATTTCTTCTAAGCTAGGCTCAGTATCAGTTGTACCACCAGCTTCCATTTCTTCAATAGTAGCATCACGAACCAAGGTAACCTCTAGAACAAACTTAACATCTCTGCCGCATAAAGGATTGTTACCGTCAATGGTAACTGTTGTATCATCAACCTTGGTCACTAAGAAATCTTTAGGCTGGCCATCTTTATTTTCCATGACCACTTTAGTGCCCATTTTTTGATATTCTTGCGGGACATTTTCTATTTTATCAATAAATACGAGAGTTTCATCACGAGGACCATATAATTTCTCAACATCAATGTTGATTTCAATAATATCACCTTGCTCGCGGCCTTCCAATTCAGCCAAAACTTGCTTGCCTAGAACGTCATTTGCACCATGTACGTAACCGACAGGATATTCAATATTTGAAAATACATTGCCTGTTTTTTTATCAACAACTTTGTAGATTAGCTCTACATACTTTGACTCTTCAATAAAATCACTCATAGTCTTTTTAAAATATTGTTGCGCCAAAAATCTTAACTACATCACTTTCATAGCCAAGAACCAATCTACCTAAATATTCACCTTCTTTTTTACTATTGAGCTTGCCATTGTTAGTTTGCCTATATAAAACGGTTACGTGCTCGCCACGACGAATCATACCTAAGTAATCAGCACCCTTTTCCAAGCCTTTAGTGAGCTCGCTACGAGCAAATTGCTTGCCCATTTCAACCTCATTAGCACCCCGTAAAAAATCTTCTGAGAAGTTACGCGTAAAGGCGCCGTAGTTCGCATTGTTAGAAAATTTTATTAAGTCATCCCACATTGGGTGGGCGATTGCTAAGATTTCATCATCAGTTTTATCAATAATATTCATGATTTTAGTATTCCGATAGGTTTATTTTTTATTTATTGTAAGTCTTTTATCAAAACCTACAATAGATAAAAAAGACCAACATATGGTATGTTGGTCTTTTTATCAAGATAGAAATTAAATCTCTATCTATCTTTACTCATCATTTACCAAGTGGTAACAAGGAGCTTTAGACATAGTGTACTCACCTGTGTCACGATCACGATGAGAAACTGTCAATACATGCCAGTTTTCATCATCAAGTTTCATCGCATCACCACGGTAGTAGTAACCAGGCCAGCGAGTTTCCTTACGGAAGAACGTATGCTGGAATACACACTCAGAAGTACGGTGACGGTGCTTAAGCTCCCATGCACGCATCAACTGGTGAGTATCTTCAGCACCTAATTTCTCAAGATCTTCTTCCATGATAGACATTTTCTGCATACCCATGTTTAGAAGCTTATCATTAGTCATGTAAGAAACTGTTA
>CAYYGB010000233.1:0-1504 GCA_964471285.1 uncultured Candidatus Thioglobus sp. | reverse complement strand
ATAAAAAGGATGTTATCGAAATGCTTGATCCACCAGGAACAGCAGCACTTAACATCATGCTGAGTGCACTCTCTTCTTTTAAAGTATTAAAAAATTCTGAGCAAGCTTCAATTGAAAACACCACAAGCTTAGTCAAGATAAAGATTCTACCTTTTATTGCTATAGAAGAAAGTACGCAGATTGCTCTTGAAGATCACTGGGATCAATTAAATCTTGCCCAAAGACAGCTATTTATTGACTACATCGAGCACTCATTAATCAAAGACTATGTCGGTATGCTATATTCATACAAAGAGATGGATTATGTTGAAATTGCACTGCAGAAAAAAGTATTAAGAAAAGACAATAAAGCTTTAGTGAAGCTAGAAATTAAGCCAAATGCAGATGCCAAGGCTTCTGTGGTTACCTTAAAAATGATCCGAAATGATCGCTGGAAGATATATGACGTTGTATTTGCTGGCGTTAGTGTTGTGCAAAATTACAATGCACAATTTAACTCACACATTAAGCGTAAAGGCTTAGATAGTTTGATTGAAAAAACCATTGAAAGACTGAATCAAAAATAATGTACAAACTGGTTATCAAAGGTGGCACAACTCTTAACGGTATCGTAAAGATTGCTGGTTCTAAAAATGCTGCTTTGCCTATTTTGTTTGCTTCAATTTTAGCAGATGGCCCCATAAATCTTATTAACACCCCGCACTTAAGTGATGTCTCAACCACGCTTAGATTGTTAATGGACATGGGTGCTGAGTTTATTCTCGAATCTGATAATTCTTTATACATAGATTCTTCAAAACTGACCAAGCTTACTGGTGAATACGATTTAGTTAAAACCATGCGTGCATCGATCTTAGCGCTTGGACCTATGCTGGCAAAATACAAAGAAGCTAAAATCTCTCTACCAGGTGGTTGTGCTATCGGTACCCGACCGGTCAACCTGCATTTAAAAGCTCTAGAAGATCTAGGTGCTAAAATTCATGTCAAAAATGGTTACATCTATGCAACCACGGATCAGCTTATTGGCACTGACATACATTTTGAGCAAGTTAGTGTAACCGCCACTGAGAACATTCTAATGGCAGCAACCTTAGCAAAAGGTTTAACCACTATTCATAACGCTGCTCAAGAGCCAGAAATTGTTGACTTGGTTGATTGCTTAATTAAGATGGGTGCCAAAATTACCGGTGCAGGTACCTCTATTATTTCTATTGAAGGTGTGCCTAGCTTATCTGGAGCTAGCCATAGTGTTTGCCCTGATCGTATCGAAGCAGGAACATATCTTATTGCTGCCGCTATTACTGGCGGCAAAGTAACACTCAAAAATGTTCGCCACCAATCCATGCAGTCTGTACTTGATAAACTAAAAGAAACAGGCGCTGAAATTGATTATGACGACAACACAATTACACTAGATATGAAAGGCAAACGCCCTAATGCGGTTAATGTCAAAACCAGTGTTTACCCAAATTTCCCAACTGATATGCAAGCACAGTTTTGTGCA
>CAYYGB010000232.1:0-1520 GCA_964471285.1 uncultured Candidatus Thioglobus sp. | reverse complement strand
TTTGCATTAAAGAAATCTTATTATTAATAAAACGTGTTAGCACCTCAGATAGCATTCTTTCTTCAAAAATTTGTAATTGCCCTTTTGCCCAGCGCTCACCAACCGTCTGTAATAGCGGTGTTACAGTCTGTGTAATGAATGTCTGCATATCTTGTTGCTGATAAATTTTAGATAGAGCTTCTTCCAATTCAGTGGCATCGCTAGTTTGCAAGATATTTAACAAATTCTCTATTAAGCCACTGATTGATGAATTTGAATAAAGACTAGCCTCCAATAAACCAAGGTCAGAATCATTCAATGCTACAACTTTTCCAGGTCGAAAACCTTGATCAAGCAAGCGCCGAATGCATTGAAGACGGATTAACTGATCTTCAGGATAAGTACGCTCACCCTTATTGTTACGAAGTGGTTCCGGAAAGCCGTAGCGACGCTCCCAGATACGTAACGTATCACGGGCTATTCCACTATCACGCTCAACGGTACCAATAGATAAACACTTAAAACTCATAAATTGACTGTGTCTTATATTAACAATAAATCAAATTATAATACTATTTGTCCTAGACAAAAATAAAAATATCCATATAATAAGTACATGGATAACTAAATTTAAATAGATAACACTAACTTACAAAATAAAACTACTATTTATGATATTACAAATATTCGCCCGGAGTCTTCAACTACCTAAATTGATTAAGAACCTTCTATTAAGTACTATAATTTTCGCTAGTGGTATAAACAATAATGCAGTCGCTAAAAATATGAACCTTACCGTTATAGATAACCGAAACAATAATAATCTAACTTCTAACCTTGGTACAAAATGGCAATTGGTAACGGATACTATCATGGGTGGACTTTCTCAAGGGCAACTATCTTTAGATGAGTACAAAGGTAAAAATTGCTTACGTATGCGTGGTAATGTAACAACAGATAATAATGGGGGCTTTGTTCAGATAATACTACCCTTATCTAAAAATAATACTTTTAACGCTTCAGACTATTCTGGTGTTGAATTAGAAGTTGCAGGCAATGATGAAATTTACAATATACACTTTAGAACGAATGAGTTATGGTTTCCATGGCAATCATATCGCTATAGTTTTAAAGCAGAAAGTGCCTGGAAAAAATATCGCATTCCTTTTAAAGAATTAGACAAATATAAAACTTTTAATGAGTTTGCTCAGGACAAAATTAAGCGCATTGGTCTGGTGGCAATAGGACGTGAATTTCAAGCAGACTTATGTTTAGCAGATATTAGGTTTTACAATGACTAAGTCTGTAGCAATTGTTATTGGTGCTGGAAGTGGTCTCGGTAGTGCAATGATTGGTCAGTGGCAAAAAGATAGCGCTATCGGGCAAGTTTTTGCCATTAGTAGAAGGCAAATATCTAGCCAAGAGCGAATCCTGTCATCATCTGTTCATAATATACAATGTGATTATAGCGAAGCGTCAATTATCAAAGCCTGTGAAATGATTAAGCTACTAATAAAGCAAAACCAGTTAGGAACGATAAG
>CAYYGB010000231.1:0-1525 GCA_964471285.1 uncultured Candidatus Thioglobus sp. | reverse complement strand
TATGGATAATTCGGTGTGCAGCCATTTGTCTTTACAATATCTCGAATCTGAGCTATTATTATTTTTGCATTATTAATGTTGTGTTTTTTGGCAAGTTTTATTAAATGCGCCTCGGTGGGGTTTTTGCCCTCGCCTAAGTAAGTGGTGCTATGCTCTGCGCCAGGGCCTTGTGAATAGGTTAGGTCATAGGCTGGAGAGAGTTTCCATTGGTTGTTACCATCCAGTAGAAATGAAAAATTCTTGGCATGGTCGTCCCTATTGTGGGCAAATAAATTAAAAACGGCCAGTTTAAACATTTTAGCCTGCTCCTTGGTGTCTTTAGTCATGTGTAAAGTTAGACTCAGTAAATCATCATAATCAAGCGAAGGGTATCTAAAATCACTGTGTACCAAGCCAGCTACAGAATGAATGTGTACTCTTTTATTAAGGATGCGATCAAATCGCTTAGTGGCAAAATACTTGCCTTGTAATAACTTAGTTGGTGGCATTTGCACACCTGCAGATTGTGCCATTAAGGAATACTGATACTCTTGTTGGCCAATATTTTCTGGGTCTAAGGATGATGGAAACTTGATTATGTAATGCTCATAGCCATCTTGTAGTGCTTGAGCGCCAGAGATGATGTTGTTGTTTTGGTCAATTTGAGCTAATATTTTTGGCCTAGCGCCTGCGGACGAACCGCCCAAGGTTAATAACTGCTTAAGATCTTGCTGAGTGTCGTCATTAAGAATGTGTATAGATTTTTGTGCAAGCGCATCAAGATTAATAGGCTGAACTTCGCTTTCCAATCCTTTTCTTATCGGTTTATAAGTGAGCGCACCAATACCGTAGGCGCCAATATAGCCCAGCCTATCTAAGGGGCTTATGTCGGCTTGATTAATACCTTGAGCTGCTAGATATCTATCGAGTAATAATCTACCCCAGCCATCGGGCATACTGTCGGCAAATACGCCGAATAAACCAAAAAATACATTGTCATTACATTGATGTAATCCTGGCTTTAAGGGTAATTTATAAGGAGATAGCTCAATACCTGTTGCGATAAAATCTTTATCGTATTCAAAATATAACTGCCTATTTTTGTAGGCCAGTGTGCCGATCAAAATTTCTGGCGAGTGTGTGGATAAAAAAACCTGAATGATTTGCACACTCATTTAATCGTTCCTCGTTTTTTAATTGGT
Source organism: uncultured Candidatus Thioglobus sp. (assembly GCA_964471285.1). Classification (GTDB taxonomy): domain Bacteria; phylum Pseudomonadota; class Gammaproteobacteria; order PS1; family Pseudothioglobaceae; genus Thioglobus_A. The sequence goes on along the minus strand of CAYYGB010000231.1, from coordinate 344 downwards.
TTAGTTTTAATACTTAAAAGCTGCTCGAGTGATTCTATTTTTGGCTCTTGGATGTTTGCTATTTGATTAAAGTCATCCAGGCATTCTAATACTAAAGAAATGCTCAGTAATGATTCAAGTGATATTTGACCTGTTGACTCAAATCTTTTAATGCTTCCGAGACTCACTCCACTCCTACTTGAAAGACCCGCTTGAGTTAAGCTGTGTTGCAGTCTTTTTTGCTTGTAGTTTACTTGTAAGCGCTCTAGAATTGACGCTGGTGTTGATATATTTATAGCTAACATATGATATATTATATGCTATATATACCAACTATAGCTAATATATTAACTATAAATGATAAT
>CAYYGB010000230.1:0-1525 GCA_964471285.1 uncultured Candidatus Thioglobus sp. | reverse complement strand
GATTCGTCAAGCGATTACTCGCTCAATTGCCGATCAAGCTCGAACTATTCGTATTCCAGTGCACATGATTGAAACTATTAATAAGCTGAATCGTGTTCGCCGTCAATTATTACAAAAATTTGGTCGTGAAGCTTCTCCAGAAGAGCTAGCTGTTGAAATGGAATTACCAGAATACAAAATTATTAAAATTCTTAAAATTGCTAAAGAGCCTTTATCTATGGAAACACCAGTAGGTGATGACGAAGATTCTAACATTGGTGATTTTATTGAAGATACCAATCTATCTTCACCGGTAGAAATTACTACCAAAGAAAGTCTTAGAGAAACCACAGGCGAATTATTAGCAAACCTATCTCCTCGTGAGGCAAAGGTGCTAAAAATGCGTTTTGGTATTGATATGAATACTGATCACACACTAGAAGAAGTCGGCAGACAATTTGATGTAACACGAGAACGTATTCGTCAAATTGAAGCTAAAGCGCTTAGAAAGTTAAGACACCCTTCTCGTGCCCATAAGCTTCAAAGCTTTTTAGATTCTTAAAAAATCCGTTTTATCGGGCCTATAGCTCAGCTGGTTAGAGCAATCGACTCATAATCGATTGGTCCTTGGTTCAAGTCCAAGTAGGCCCACCATATTTAGCAGTATTTCTCATACTCAATGGTATGATAATATCATGATGTTTAATGCGCTAACACCACACTTAATCACACTCACCACTCAAGTCGGAGAGATGATCATGTCGTATTACAAAACCAGTCTCACCATTGAGACTAAGTCAGACCAAACCCCTTTGACGGTTGTTGATAAAAAAGCACATCAGCAATTGGTTGACGGATTGAGTCAGATAACTTCAAATATCCCTATTCTTTCTGAAGAGTCTGAATTACCTGATTTTTCAGTGCGTTCAAATTGGGATGAATACTGGCTTATGGATCCACTTGATGGTACAAGAGACTTTATTGAGCAAACGGGTGAATTTTGTATTTGCATAGCTTATATTAAAGAAAATCGCCCTATTTATGGCTTTATATACGCACCCCTTAGTAAGACACACTATTTTACTAACGAAAAATCTCAAGCCTTTAAGCTCAGTAATAATACAACCACTTTGCTACAAGTAGGCTCTAAAAAAGAACCTCTGGAAGTTGTGATCGGGCATCACTCGTCGCATAATTCAAAACTAAATGATCATTTAAATGAGCTTGGGAAAAACAATATTAGCCACCTAGGTAGCGCACTAAAATTTTGTAAAATTGCTGAGGGAGAATATGATTACTATCCAAGATTTGGTCCCTGCTCTGAATGGGACACAGCCGCAGGTGCATGTATCTTAGAAGCGGCAGGCGGGCAAGTTATTGGGGAAGATTCACAGCCTCTTCGCTACAACACCAAAGACGACCTAAGTAGTCCAGTGTTTTTTGCTTCAGGAAAAGCGTAATGACAAATCAACTGCCTTAATATCTTTAGTTATACTACCAGTTGAAATAAAATCGACACCCGTCTCAGCAACAGCAACAAGCGTTT
>CAYYGB010000229.1:0-1531 GCA_964471285.1 uncultured Candidatus Thioglobus sp. | reverse complement strand
CTGCACCGGCGTTTACAATAATTGTATTTTCCAATGCACCATGCTCTTCTAGTTTACGAACAACCGCTGCTACTGAAGATTCTTTTTGTCCAATAGCAACATAAACACAACGAATGCCTGTGTCTTTTTGATTAATAATTGCGTCAATGGCAACAGCTGTTTTACCTGTTTGACGATCACCAATGATAAGCTCACGCTGACCACGGCCAACTGGAACCATTGCGTCAATCGCTTTAATACCTGTTTGAATTGGCTGGTCAACTGACTTACGTTCAATCACACCTGGTGCCATAATTTCTAGCGGAAGAGATTCTGTTGTATCAATAGCACCTTTGCCGTCAATTGGCTGACCGAGTGGATTAACCACTCGACCTAGCATTGCGTCACCAACAGGAACTTCAACTAACTTGTTAGTACACTTAACAATATCGCCTTCTGAAAGGTGAAGGTAGCTGCCTAATACAACTGCACCCACTGAATCTTGCTCAAGGTTAAGCGCCATACCGAATGTATTACCCGGAAATTCAAGCATCTCACCAAATTGAACATCAGCCAGTCCATGAATTCGAACAATACCGTCACTAACACTAACAATTGTGCCTTCTGTGCGCGCTTCTGCTGCAAAATCAAAACCTTCTATTTGTTTTTTAATTAAATCACTAATTTCACTGGCGTTTAATTGCATAACTCTTCCTTTTATATAAATTTATAATTAATGTGTTGTTAGAAGCAAGTTTAGCTCATCAGTTCGAGCTTTAATCGACATGTCGATTACCTTGTCTCCTAGTTTAATAATCAGACCGCCAATTAGCGAATCGTCAATGGTTGTTTCGATACTAACACTGGCATTGTACTTTTCACTAAGATTAGCAACAATGGTTTTTTCTTCAGCAGCCGTTAACTTATAAGCACTAATAACATTGAATGCTTTCGCATCATCAAACGCATTAGCCTGGTCTTCAAATAAAGACAAAATGCTTGGCAGTACTTCGGTACGGCCATTATCCAAAACCAAAGTTAAAAACTCATTTTCCTTGGTCGCTAGCTTTCTATTAATCACACTAGCAACAAGTTTCTGGATGGTTGCACCCTTATCTTGTTTGGTTGCATTCGGAGAGGCAAGATATCCTTGCATCTGCTCATCACTAACCAATGAAGCCGCCGCCTCTAATACAGCTTTCCAGTCATCATGTGACTTGTCTTGCTGTGCAATTTCAAAAACTGCATTAGCATAAGGCTTGGCGATTGTGACTAATTCCATAATTGATTACTATAGTGTTTGTGACAATTTAGTTAGCATGGCTTTATGTGTCTTACCATCTACTTCTTTAGATAAAACAGCGTTAACGCCTTGCATAACTAAGGTAGATACCTGGTCCTGCAATTCGTTACGAACACGCACCTTATCTTGCTCAAGCTCTGCTGCTGCCTGTGATTTAACTTTTTCAGCTGCCTGTAAGGCAACGTCCTTAGCATCTTCAACCATATTAGAGGCTTGCTTTGATGCATTAGCAATAATCTCAGAAGCCTG
>CAYYGB010000228.1:0-1544 GCA_964471285.1 uncultured Candidatus Thioglobus sp. | reverse complement strand
ACCACGCACCGGTCCGTCAAGACGTTGAAGATTACAGTTAACAACAAAAATAAGATTGTCTAATTTTTCACGACCAGCCATAGAAATGGCACCTAACGACTCTGGCTCATCTGTTTCACCATCGCCCAAATAAGCCCAAACGGTACGCTTGTCTGTTTGCTTGATTTCACGATGATGTAAATATTTCATGAAACGCGCTTGATAAATAGCCATAATCGGCCCAAGACCCATGGAAACTGTAGGGAATTGCCAGAAATCTGGCATTAACCATGGGTGCGGGTAAGAGCTTAAACCCCCTTCACCAGTCTCTTGACGGAACTTTAACATCTGGTCTTCGGTAATACGTCCTTCTAAAAAAGCACGTGAATAAATACCTGGAGAAATGTGTCCTTGGAAAAAGATTAAATCTGCACCTTGTTCTGCATCAGGGCCACGATAGAAATGGTTGAAACCCACTTCATATAAAGTTGCACTGGATGCAAATGAAGCAATATGTCCGCCTAATTCATAAGGCAGCTGGTTAGCTTTAACCACCATCACCATCGCATTCCAACGAACCATAGCTGAAATTCTTGCCTCAACATCTACTTCAATATCAGTAGCAATCTCTTTGTCTTTAGCAATACTATTTAAATATGCTGTGTTAACACCTGTTGGCAATTCCATGCCATCATGATGCGCCATGTCTGTCAGCTGATTAAGGATGAACTTAGCTCTATCTTGTCCCTCAAAGCGGGCAACAGATCTAAAGGCTTCTAGCCATTCTAGGGTTTCAGCTGGATCTACGTCTTGATTATTCATAATATGATATTTTTCAAAAATGGATTAATTATCCCAAACTTACATGTCGGTAAAACTTTACTTTAGAAAATACTTTGTAAACAATAGCGCACCAATAAAACCAATAGATCCAAAGCCAATTTGCCATAATTCATTCATGGGAAATAGCTCAACACCAATCAAGGCGCCCATAAAAAGTGCCAATAATGGCAGCATATACAATTGAAACGCTCTATAGAATAATTCTGAAGAGGAAATTTGCATGGTGACAAAATCTCCAACAGCCACGCCCGGCTCTAATGGTTTGTTAAATGTCGTTGCATGGCCAAAAGCACTCGCAAGAATACCTGTGCCACATCCAGCACTAGCAGAGCAACTATGGCAACCGCCAGATCGATTAACCTTGAGCACCATGGTTGTATTTTCAATTTCGATTACTTCAAATTTTTCTTTCATTACGCTTAAAATAGACATCTTAACTTTCACTATTTTAGCCCCTTATGAGCATCTCACCATCAATCTTCAAGGCTTACGATATCCGCGGCATTGTTGAGCAAGAATTAACCCCTGAAATCGTTAAATTGATTGGCCTTGCCATTGGTAGTGAATCTATTGAAAAAGGCGAAAGAGGCGTTGTAGTTGGTCGAGATGGTCGATTAAGTGGCCCAAGTCTCATGGAATCTTTAAAAGCAGGACTTAAACAGAGTGGTTGTCATGTGGTCGATATTGGCATGGTTCCTACGCCATTAGTCTATTTTGCGACA
>CAYYGB010000227.1:0-1580 GCA_964471285.1 uncultured Candidatus Thioglobus sp. | reverse complement strand
AAGTAACGCCATTTCAACGGATAACCGTGTCTTGTTCCACCGTATGGCAAATACCTTAAATTACTTAGATATCAAGCATGTACTCACTTCATGTGGCACTTGCATTGATCAGCTCATGACTTATGAACTTGGTGATATTTTTAAAGATTCTAGTTTAACGGATATTCACGAATACCTATTAGAGCAAGATGTCACGCTTGACGCCACAGGTGAACAATACCTTTACCATGCGCCTTGTCATGATCCAATTAAATCAGAGAATTCTAGCAATCTCATCTCTAAAATTGTCAATAGTGAAGTTATTAGTAATGATCGCTGTTGTGGTGAGGCAGGCACGTTTGCAGTGGCACGCCCTGATATTGCCAAGCAAGCCAAGTACAGAAAAGAGTTAGAAATTAAAAAGGACATTGCTACTATTGAAAAAAGCGACAAGCCTATTAAAATGCTTACCACTTGCCCAGCATGTCGCCAAGGTTTATCGCGCTACCAAGGGTCAACCAATATCCAACCTGTTTATCCTATTGAGCTTATCGCTGAGCAAAAGCTGGGTGAAAATTGGCAAAAAGAGTTTATACAATCAGTGAATATCGAAAAAGTATTACTTTAAAAAATCCTTAAGCTTGGACGTACACCCAAGCTTTTTGGCCTGATTTAAAAGCACCCATCACCCGCTTATAATCACTCACCTCATATAAGTCTGATTGCGCCAATTCTTCAGGTGTAATTTCAAAAATAACACCTGGTACAAAATCACTTTTATCCTGAGATTCAACCGCAATCGGGTGATGGGTTTTACCACTTAAAGCCACAACCTGCTGATCACCAATCTCAACCATCTCTAATTTATAGCCTAATAATTGATCATCATTACCTGCTAATTCTCGACCAAAAGTTTCTAGCTGAACCAATCTGTTTTGCAGAGTTCCATAAGAAAAAAGTAATTTTATTTCACCCACTAGCACACCTCTCATCATAAATATGGAATACCATAATATACTAATCTTCTAATACAAAATATAATATACACATCACTTGAGGACAATTATATAACAAGGATATTATATGAAAGTTAAGATTTTAAAAGCACTAACAATCACACTAAGTTTTAGCCTAGTAAATACAGCTGCAGCATTTATCGCTCAAGATATTCACAACGAAACCTGTTTGAATTGTCATAAAGATAGTGGCGCGAATTATAGTCATAATCTAGATTTTTACGAGTCTCGTGCTTTAGTTGGCGCCAAGCTAAAAAACTTTGCCGATTTAAAAGGTCAAATTAATCGCTGCTCAAACTACTACGATTCTGCTTGGTTTCCAGAAGAGGAAAAGGAAATCGTTAAATATCTAAATGATGAATATTATCAATTTATTATAGATGCAAAAGTAGTCCAAGCCAGCAACTCATACTAAGCCAAAATATTACTGACATAAAAAAACCTAATCAATGATTAGGTTTTTTTATAATTAGCATTCAACTATTAAATAGGGTGTTGCACTAGAAAAATAAATCTGAGGAGAGATAGAAAACCAATGCAACTAATTCTATTATCCTAAATATTGAATAAATAGTCTATTATGGT
>CAYYGB010000226.1:0-1610 GCA_964471285.1 uncultured Candidatus Thioglobus sp. | reverse complement strand
ACCACAGCTTGCCCGATTCTCTTATTCGAACAGCTATCAATTATTATTTTTTCACCCTTAATTGATTGCCACTGTATGGCATTGAGAGCTTTATCGAGTAAACTGATTTTGGCATGAGTCGATTTTTTCTTACAAACCCTTACTCTTTGTTTTTTAAAAGCAATAAGATTTTTAAGAATTGGATCGGTGAGTGTAAGGTTTTTTTTAATGGGTAAATAACGTGATTTTATTGCTCTTTTTCTTTCAAGTAGTGCGCTTAATTTTTCCTCATTCATGTCTAATGCTTGTGCCAGTCCTGGAATGAATGCCGGGTCAATTAGCATAGGATCAAGGATAACTCGTTTAAGTAGTCTGGAGCTGGCCAATATATTACCATTTCGGTCTAGAATATCTCCTCGCCTCGCTGTATTAGTCTGTACTTTATTAGCTTGATTATGTGCGCGTTCTTGGACAGACGTTCCTGGTTGATTGGTATCTGAAATTGAAATAGCTTGATAAGAAAAAAGTCCAAATAAAGCAACAAATACAAATTTTACAAAACCTTGTCGACGCCAATATCCCTGTACTTTTTCAACACCAGGAATGAGTTTAAATAAAGAAAATTTCATAACGCTAGATTGCCTTTATACCATCTACCAAAATCTTTTCTCTGAGCCTCTTTCATGCCTAGCGAATTAATCGCATGCACTTTAATTTCATTACCACTCATGATTTGAGAGTGCTCACTGAGTAGCTGTTTATTAAGTGCCATCATTTGATAATGCTGAATATTGGTTTTTTTGATTTGCTTGTAAAGTGTGTAGGTCTGGTGATGCCAGATAATACTTAATAGACTCAGAGTAATAATACCAATGAGTATTATCAAGTTGAATTGAGTCTTGCTAATGTATGCAGGCAGCATTAGGTTTTAGCAGCCACTCTTAAAATAGCACTGCGTGATCGTTTGTTATGCTGCACTTCATCTTTACTGGCAAACTGCTTGCCCAAATCTTTAAAGGGCATTTTTTCTAAAGCCTGATCAAAAATTGGCAAGCCTTTTGGCAATGCTTTTTGCCGTGAATTTTTCTGGATAAAGCGTTTAACAATTCGATCTTCAATAGAATGAAAGCTAATAATGGATAACCGACCATTACAATCCAACATTTGCTTGGAATGCTCTAAGGTTTCTGTGAGTTGTTTTAACTCTTCATTGATAAATATACGAATGGCTTGAAAGGTTCGGGTGGCAGGGTGTTTTTTCTTTTGACCTCTAACCACTTCACTAACAATATTGGCTAATTGTAAAGTGGTCTCTAGTGGCTGCTCTAGTTGAAATTTTTTGATACGACTGGCAATATGACGAGATTTTTTCTCATCACCAAATTGGTAAATAACATTAGCAATTTCTTCCTCACCAGCTTGCGCTAACCACTGCGCTGCACTCAAACCAGCTGTTTGGTTCATGCGCATATCAAGAGGGCCTTCGTTATTAAAACTAAACCCTCGTTCTGCGTTGTCTAGTTGTGGCGAAGAAACACCTAAATCCATCAAAATACCGTTAATTTTGCCAGTAAGACCCATGTCTTCAATTACTGTATGCATTTGTGCAAATGGACTGTGGATTAGTTTTA
>CAYYGB010000225.1:0-1627 GCA_964471285.1 uncultured Candidatus Thioglobus sp. | reverse complement strand
AAACAAACAAAGTGAGTGTGTAGCCTACTTTTTAAGATGCGTACTATTTTGAAATCAATAACATTTTTTTATTGAGTGTAAATAACACTCGAATTGTTTTTATTTGTATCCACATTAACAGTCCTATTATTAGGAAATAGGGCAAAGAATATTGATCGATAATACCCATTGGAATTAAGCCTTTGTGTAGAAAAAAGAAACCCATAACAGTGGCTGAAACACCTGGACATATCAATGCATAGGCTGCAGGACTTTTCTCATCCCCAGCAATGAAAGATTTGAAATAGCCTAGTTTTTTCATCACTACATATCCTAGATATCCAAAAATTACCTGGATACTTACAATCATCGAAAACAAAATGAAATGCGATATACTGCTAGTTTGCATATCGAAGTTATGACTCAAGCCCATGATAATTCTAAAAGTGGCGATACCAATTAGTGTCATAATGGGTATTAAAATCCACAAAGAGATTGACGTCTCTTTTTCAGCACCATGTTCAAGCATTGAATGAAAGCCTATTACAATTTTGATGAGTGAAAAAATTCCAGCAATAGTAATAAACAAGATGGATAGCACCATGGCAATGCCAGAAGTTAGTGCTATATGACTCATCGCAGCAGAAGCTGAAAATCCTACACCAATCATGGCAAAAGCAAAAACAGCTAACATTTGAGACAAGTTGTTGTTTTTAGTGTTGTCAAATTCGCCTGTTGTTAATACACGAGAGGCGTAATCTGCAAATATCTTAACTGCAAAATATCCAGCTATGGCAAATGCAATTAATGCCAATGGAAATAAATATTCAACCACACTCCATAGCTTAGGCACAAAGACTGCACCTAATATAAAGGCAACATTAATCGTCATGCCAAAAGTAAGAGGGATGGCCATAAGCTGCACCTCTGAATCACTCTTTTTTAGAGTATTGTAGTTATCGGTTTGTTTAAATAGTCGATACTCTTTAATGTTCCAAAATAGCAATTTTAAGTGTGCATATGAAGAGATAGCAATACCTATCAGAGCGACAACGGTCATGATATTGGTTAGTATATTTGCACTAGATAGAGAAACACTCAAGGTTTCAAAAGTTGGTATTGGGTACTCCTTATGCTCTGTCATAAAGACTAAATACATAAAGAAGGTAACAGACAAGCCGCCAAATCCTAGAGATGACAAGAAGTATAAAGGTGAATATTTCTCGCTTAAGTTTTTAATTATTTTCATAATACGACTGCTTTTACTATTGTATATTGACGTTATATAATAACCTATTCACGGTCAATCAGTAAAAAAATAAAACAACATCAGTCTGTAGTAATAGTAAGTAATGACATAGATTTAATCGTTGTACTTAAGCAACCTAAAGGTCTTTTTTACAAAAATGCCAACCTGTGCATTTATAGCCTTTATTAGTATGCGATTCAGCTGCTTGTGCAACTTGTTGTCTTAAATCAGATTATTCAATAACGACTAGCACCTTCGGTAAGGCCATATTGGTTGCATTTCTCAATTGTGGTGTCTCTTTGACCGTGCCAGATATAGGAGATTTAATCTGGTATTTTTCCAGCTCAATTGTTTGAATTTTAATTAATACGTTATGCACATTAAGCTCACGCTTTTTTG
>CAYYGB010000224.1:0-1638 GCA_964471285.1 uncultured Candidatus Thioglobus sp. | reverse complement strand
GTACGTTCAGCAATCGCCATACCAACAGCGTTAGTGATACCTTGTCCTAATGGACCAGTTGTTGTTTCAATACCTTCTGCATAACCATACTTAGGGTGGCCTGCAGTTTTAGAATGTAATTGACGGAAATTTTTAATATCATCCATGCTTAATTCAAAACCCGTTAAATGGAGTAATGAGTACATAAGCATTGAGCCATGGCCGTTCGATAAAACGAAACGATCACGATCAGCCCACTTAGAGCTAGTTGGATTGTACTTCATGTGGTCGTTCCAAAGTACTTCAGCAATATCTGCCATACCCATTGGTGCGCCTGGGTGGCCTGAATTTGCCTTTTGAACTGCGTCCATACTTAGGGCGCGAATCGCGTTTGCTAGGTCTCTGCGTGATGGCATATTTAAATTTCCTTGAATGCAAAAGAGAGCAATTATACTTAAAAACTATAAAAATTTCAAGTTGGGCCTAAGTCTTTGTTTTAACAATAAAATTTATGAAAATCTAGTCTATACAGCTTGAAAGCCTACCTAGGCCTATAAAGATATTAAGATTCTTAATATATAAGAATATTATAATATTCTTTAAAATATTGATTTATATCAAGTTATTTTAATAAAATAACCTTACAATATTCATTGTCTAAGAAATTTAAATAACAATAATAGGAAAATAAATCATGGATAAGATCACATACGTAAACTTAGTTAATCAGGTTAAAGAAATCAAATTATCACTCGTTCCTGTAGTGCTTATCGCTACCCTACCTTACAGTTGGATTAGCGACAAAATCGAAGCCATTGAAAATAAATTTCATTAAGGTTAAGACAAAAAAATACCCCTGAAAAGGGGTATTTAAATAGATGGTGGTTATAGGTGGACTTGAACCACCGACCCCGGCATTATGAATGCCGTGCTCTAACCAGCTGAGCTACATAACCAAAGAGCGTGTATTATCGATATATTTGCATAAGTTGTCAATAGCTAAAGCAGAATATTGATAAAATCAAGCACATGAAAATAGCGCTTACAGGTGGGATTGCCTGCGGTAAATCAAACGTCTGCCAACTTTTTGAAACTCTTGGGGCTGAGGTTATCAGCCTTGATGAACTTTCTCGCCAAGTAGTTACGCCTAATAGCGCGGGATTGAACCAGTTGATTGAACGCTTTGGTGATGGCATTCTTAATGCTGACAAAACCCTTGATCGCAAGGCTTTACGAAAAATTTTGCTTACGGATAAAGCCAATCAACAGCTTATTGAGGATATTTTGCATCCAAAAATATTGGAAATAATGCAAATGGAGATAGAAAACTGCAACAAACAAATAATTATTATAGAAATACCACTACTTTTCGAAAAAAACTTAGCTTATTTGTTTGATAGGGCCATTATTGTTGATTGTAATGAACAAAATCAACTAAAAAGACTAATAAAACGTGATAATATCGATAAAAACACTGCAAAAGAGCTTATTTCTGTACAAACTAGCCATAAAAATAGACTAAAACTTGCAGATCAATTGCCGATTGACGTGATTGAAAATAATTCGCAAATTTCGGATTTGGATCAAAAGGTGAGGGGTTTATACCAAAAATTAGTCAATCTGTAGGCGTTTAACAGGTTTTCCACCAATAAGATGTTC
>CAYYGB010000223.1:0-1663 GCA_964471285.1 uncultured Candidatus Thioglobus sp. | reverse complement strand
GCAACTTCAGGCGGTTCAGGTTTTAGAGGTTATAGAAAATCAACACCATTTGCTGCGCTGGTTGCTGCCGGTAACTGTGGTGATAAAGCCCTAGCTTTTGGTATGAAAAACCTAGAAGTTCGTGTTAAAGGTCCCGGTCCTGGTAGAGATTCTGCTATCCGTGGTTTAAACGCTAAAGGTTTAAAGATTCAATCAATTACAGATGTAACGCCAATCCCTCATAACGGTTGTCGTCCTTCTAAGAAACGTAGAGTTTAAGGATAAATTATGGCTAGATATACTGGACCAACTTGTAAATTAGCACGTCGCGAAGGCACGGACTTATTTCTAAAGAGCGGCATTAGATCATTAGATTCTAAATGTAAAATTACTCAACTACCTGGTGTTCACGGTGCAAATGCCCGTCGTCAAAAAGGTACTGAATACGGATTACAACTTCGTGAAAAGCAAAAAGTTAGACGTATTTACGGTGTTTTAGAAAAGCAATTCCGTCTTTACTATCAGAAAGCTTCTCAAAAGAAGGGTTCAACAGGTGAAAACTTGTTATCACTACTTGAGTGTCGTCTTGATAATGTTGTATACCGTATGGGTTTTGGCTCTACACGTGCAGAATCTAGACAGTTGGTTTCTCATAAGTCAATCTTAGTAAACGGTTCTATTGTTAACATTCCTTCTTACCAAGTGAGTGCAAACGATGAAATCTCTATTAGAGAAAAAGCTAAAAAACAAAGCCGTATTCAATTAGCAGTAGAGCTTTCAGAGCAAGGTGATCAACCAGATTGGATAGATGTTGACTCTAAAGCTTTAAAAGGCTTATTCAAAAATGTTCCTGCACGTGATGATCTTTCTTCAGACATCCAAGAACATTTAATTGTCGAATTGTATTCTAAATAAGGAATTAATTATGCAAGGTAACGCAAAAGATTTTTTAAAGCCAAAATTAGTTGAGTCTTCACAGACTGCTACTAATGAGTTTAAAGTTGTTTTAGAGCCATTAGAAAGAGGTTTTGGCCACACTTTGGGTAACGCCCTAAGAAGAACATTATTATCTTCAATGACAGGTTCTGCTGTGACAGAAGTTGCCATTGATGGTGTGATGCACGAATTTTCTACGATTGAAGGTGTTCAAGAGGATGTTTTAGATATCCTTCTTAACCTGAAAGAAGTATCTGTTGCTTTAAACACTACAGAAACTGCTGAAGTTGTTATTGACAAAAAAGGCCCTTGTGAAATTACAGTTGCTGATATCGAAGCCAGTGGTAACGATATCTCTGCTCACAACCCTGAGTTTGTTATTGCTACCATTAACGAAGGCGGTCATATGCGTATGACCCTTAAGATTGGTACTGGTATTGGTTATGATACGGCTGCTTCTCGTTCAGATGAAGCAACTTCTATCGGTGGTATCCAACTAGATGCAAGCTTCTCGCCAATTAAGCGTGTTAGCTTCACAGTTGACGCTGCTAGAGTTGAGCAAAAAGTAAATCTTGATAAGCTTAACATGGTGATTGAAACTAATGGTTCTGTTGATGCAGAAGCTGCGATTAAACGCGCTGCCTCTATTCTTCGTGATCAACTTTCTTCATTCGTTGAATTAGAGCTAGTTGAAGAAGAAGAAGCATTGCCAACATCTCAGGATTTCGATCCTCAGTTATTAGCAGCA
>CAYYGB010000222.1:0-1664 GCA_964471285.1 uncultured Candidatus Thioglobus sp. | reverse complement strand
AAACGGTTCTTAATTTTGAATGTGCGCCTAGTACTTGGCCAATTGGCTTGGGTATGCGCTTTAAAGGCGTAGTGCATTTACTCGAAGATAAGGTTTACTTATACGAGTCAGGAAAGAACTCAGAGATTGGTGAAAACATTATTATTGATGGCGTTAACAACCCCAAACTTGATGAATTACTCGGCGCTGACGTTGCTCAAGAAATGCGAGATGAGGTAGAACTTATTACCCAAACTACCACGCCATTTCAAATAGAGGCATTTTTATCAGGCAAACAAACCCCGGTATTTTTTGGCTCAGCCATTTCTAATTTCGGTATTCAAAATCTACTAGATGGTTTTATCCAATATGCACCAGTACCTCAAAATAGAGACTCAGATGTACGCAAGGTTAAGCCTAATGAAACCAAACTAACTGGTTTTGTATTTAAGATTCAAGCCAATATGGATCCAAAGCACCATGACCGCCTAGCCTTTATGCGCATTGTTAGTGGTGAATACAAAAAAGGCATGAAAGTCTTACAAGTTGCTACCGGTAAACAAATAAAAATCGCTAATGCAGTTACCTTTATGTCGCGGGAACGATCAAGCACTGAAGTTGCTTATGCTGGCGATGTTATTGGTATTCATAATCATGGTGGCATTAGTATTGGTGATACTTTCACCCAAGGTGAAAAACTAGAATTTAAAGGTATTCCAAACTTTGCACCTGAGCTATTTCGTCGAGCTCAGCTCAAAGATCCTCTCAAAGCCAAAGCCTTGCAAAAAGGCCTTGATCAACTCTCTGAAGAAGGTGCCACTCAGGTGTTTCGCCCTATTATCAATACCTCTCAAATTTTGGGTGCGGTTGGTATTTTGCAATTTGATGTCGTGGCACACCGACTAAAATATGAATACGGCGTTGATTGTCAATTTGAAGCCATTGCTGTGGCAACTGCCCGATGGATTTCAGGCACTGATAAAGACATAGAACAGCTTAAAGCTAAAGCAGGTAATAATGTTGCGATTGATTCAGCCGGCGTATTAACTTATCTAGCGCCATCTACGGTTAATCTACAGCTGACGATGGAGCGCCATCCAAATATCGTTTTTTCAGCGACCAGAGAACACTAAACCTTACGTTTTAACTGATCATCATCAGAACAAAATAAGGCACTAAGTTAAACATAAATATTGCTAATTTGTACAAGCCGATTCCGCCATAATGAATAGCATTAAAGCTTTCTTTGGAAATCGGGATCCAATAACTATGCATCTGAAACGTATAGTTATAGGCATATTTAATCATTAATACCCAAAGTATTACCACGGTGTAATTAATAACCACACTCCATCCTAGAAAACTTTGCCACATCTGTATTGTCATAATTGGATCCTTGTTTTTTTTAAGATTTTTTGTCTTATTGACAATCCTTAATCATAAACTATTAAATGGGTTAAATTTAGCTGTATAAAAATTTAGGAAATTTTGAATATGAGCTGTTAATTACTATCTTTAGGGTGTGAAAATCCTTAAAAATCCTTAAAAATCCTTAAAAATCCTTAAAAATCCTTAAAAATCATTGTTTTTACACATAATATGGCCTTATTGTGTCTTACAAACAAAAAAACCAGCTCTTACGAGCTGGTCTATTTGAAAATTTCGCAAATTTTGCGAATGAATCA
>CAYYGB010000221.1:0-1669 GCA_964471285.1 uncultured Candidatus Thioglobus sp. | reverse complement strand
GGAAAAACTAAAAAGTTTAATGCTTAAAGTGTAATGCTTTAGATTTAACTAATAAGGAAAATAAAGTCAATGTCAGAAGTTGAAAATACTTCTTTCGAAGAGTGCCTCCAAAGATTGATGACATCTTTGGAGGCTTCTTTGTATGAAGAAGCTACCTCCCAGTTGTCCGATTTGCATTCGGCTGAGATTGCTCGTCTATTGGAAAGTGTTCCGCCAAAAGACAGGATAAAGCTTTGGCTAAATATTGACAGCGCCACTCAAGGTGATATTCTAAAAGACTTAAATGAAGATGTTTTATCTCAATTACTTAATGAAATGAGTGTTGAAGGTATTGTTAAAGCTACTGAAGGCCTAGACATGGATGACTTGGCAGATATTGTGCCCGAGCTACCTGAATCTGCACTGCATAATTTATTGCTAACGCTTGATCATAAGCATCGAAAACATCTTAGACACGTTTTATCCTATCCTGAAGATTCGGCTGGCGGACTTATGAACATCGATATGATCACGGTTCGTGATAATGTTAATGTTCGTACAGTCATTAGATATTTACGCCTTCTTAAAGAAATGCCTATTGACACAGATCAGATTTTTGTTGTGGACAGGGCATACAAATACATTGGCTCTATTCATATCTCTACTTTATTGACCAATGAAGCCGAGCAAAGTATCAAGCCTTTGATTAATACTGACCATAAGCCAGTTTTGGCAAACTCACCTGATAGCGATGTCGCTAGTTTATTTGAGCAACGAGATCTTATCTCTGCGCCTGTTGTTGATAGTCACAATCAGTTAATTGGCCGAATCACCATTGATGACGTGGTTGATGTTATTCGTGATGAAGCTGAGCACTCGGTTATGTCAATGGCTGGACTTGACGAAGAAGATGACGTCTTTGCACCGGTTATTGAAAGTACTAAAAGTCGTAGTATTTGGTTAGGCGTTAATCTAATTACTGTTTTTGTTGCGGTGTTTTTTATTGGATTGTTTGAAGCCACTTTGCAAGACAAAATTGCCTTAGCTATTTTGATGCCAGTGGTCGCATCAATGGGCGGAATTGCTGGCACACAAACCCTTATTTTGGTCACTCGAGGTATTGCAACTGGCAGGGTAACTACATCAAACCTTAAGGTTCTAATGAGTAAAGAAGTTGCTATTGGGTTTTTAAATGGCATACTTTGGTCATCAGTAATCGGTCTAGCTACTTACGTTTGGTTCGAAGATTTAACATTAAGCTTGGTGATTTCTACAGCCATTGTTGTTAATCTAATATTTGCCGCTTTTTCTGGTGCATTCTTACCGTCATTATTAATTAGATTTAAAATTGACCCAGCGTTAGCAGGTGGCGTTATCTTAACAACCATTACCGATGTAATTGGTTTTGTCGCGTTCTTGGGTTTGGCTTCACTGGTTATCTAAAAAACCAATAAAGCTGTATAAATATGCCCTTTGTACTTAAAAAATATCAGGCGATTCAAGGTAAAAAAATTCAACAATTTTTACTTGATGAAGCTGGATTATCCTCTTCTACATCTCAAAAACTCCTATCTAAAAAAAGAGTTTTTGACGACCGTCAAAAACCCTTGGAAAATGGACATATTCTAAATTGTGAATATGTACAGGTCGCCGTTTTTGAAGGCCATACCAGAGGATTAAACCCAGTTTT
>CAYYGB010000220.1:0-1680 GCA_964471285.1 uncultured Candidatus Thioglobus sp. | reverse complement strand
TTCGCTCAGATCTTTAAGTGTGGTGACTTTAATATTTGGATTAATGGCCAGCATTTTATCTTGAGCGGAGTCTACTTTATATTGGCCGATGTCTTGAGTATGGTGAACAACTTGGCGCTGAAGGTTTGATAGTTCAACCTTGTCAAAATCTGCAATAATAATATGCCCCACGCCTGCTGCTGCTAAATAAAGCGCACTTGGCGAACCCAATCCACCGACGCCGATTAACAACATGGTAGAATCTAACAAACACTGCTGGCCTTCAATACCAACCTGTGGCAGCATAATTTGACGAGAATACCTAAGTAGCTCCTGGTCATTCATTATTGCTCTCTTTCGTGTGTTGATCAAAATATTTGTTAAGTTTTGGTGCTATTAACAATTGGCAATAGGACTGATTAGAGTTGTTATTAAAGTAGTTTTGGTGATAAGCTTCTGCTGGATAAAATACATCCAGCGCACTAACTTCAGTCACAATATTATCACCCAGAGTTTGGATGTAAGCATTGGCTAGATTTTTCTGTGCATCATTAGTGTAGAACACGCCAGAGCGATATTGCGTACCTCTGTCATTACCCTGCTGATTTAGCGTAGTAGCATCGTGTGTCGCAAAAAAGACAACAAGTAATTGCTCGAAGCTCGCTTGAGATTCATCAAAAATAATCTTAACCGCTTCAGCATGACCCGACGTTCCAGTACAAATATCTGCGTAAGTTGGGTTTTGAGTTAAGCCGTTACAATATCCAGACTCAACGCTTGACACACCTTGAATTCGTTGAAAGACGGCTTCAACACACCAAAAACATCCGCCGGCAAAATAAGCTGTTTGCATGTATGATTAAATTATTAATGTAAAAAATGATAGTATAGTCGATGAGTGCCAAAGAAGTAATAGTGCAACTTAAATCTTTCGCGAACCTAGAGCGCAAGAAAATCAATGAAAGGTTTTTTAAAACAGGTCCTGGGCAGTATTCAGAGCATGACCAATTTATGGGTGTTCGAGTTCCACAAATTCGTCTTATTGCAAAACAACATTTCAAGCAAATTGATTTTAGCGAAATTGATCAATTAATAATCCACCCTATTCATGAAGTACGTTTTTGTGCGCTGATTATATTAATGAATCAGTATCAAGCAAATAACCAAGAAACCGTTTTTAATTATTATTTAGATAATATTAGCTTCGTTAATAATTGGGATTTGGTTGATACCACCACACCTGCTATTATTGGCGACTACTTAGTTAATCATTCAGCGAAAACTGAGCTTCTTTTGGAATGGGCTGGCTCAGATGATTTATGGGAAAGACGTATTGCTATTGTTGCTACGTTTGCTTTCATTAAACAAAATAAATTTAAACTTACTTTAGCAATCAGCCAATTACTGCTTAAAGACAAGGAAGATTTAATACACAAAGCAGTGGGCTGGATGTTAAGAGAGGTTTACAAAAAAGACTCAAACATCTGCACAACCTTCTTAAGAGAAAACTATGCACAACTACCCAGAACTACTTTAAGATATGCAATTGAACGCATGCCTGAGATTGAGAGAAAAGCGTATTTAAAAGGAACTTTTTAACATGACCCAAAAAGCCCCGTACGAACATGGATATATGCTGAGTTTATTACTCATCGCTATTGCTGGATTAATCTGGTTATTTACACCCTTTATTCCCGCTTT
>CAYYGB010000219.1:0-1685 GCA_964471285.1 uncultured Candidatus Thioglobus sp. | reverse complement strand
TATCACACTAAAAAATGCCATAGACAACCCAAAAACTGCCTCTAAAGCTAGCTCTGTTTTAGCGATTGTAGGTTTGGTTAATATTCCTATTATTTATTACTCAGTTGAATGGTGGAATAGCCTACATCAAGGCTCTTCAATTGGCGTAAATAAAGTGTCAATGCAAATAGATATGTTTATTTCATTGCTACTCCTTAGCTTTGCTTTTAAATTTTTGTATGGTGCTTTAGTGCTAATGCGATCACGAGACGAGATTTTAATCAGAGAGCAAAACTCAACCTGGGTAAAGACGTTAATAATGAAAGGTGAGAAATGATGGAAATATTCACACTATTAGCCTTTGACAAATATGCCAGCTATATTTGGTTTTCATACGGACTTACTTTTATTATGATTGCACTTCTTTTTATAAGAACTAAAAGCATTCATCGTGATACGATCAAACAATTACGTTCTAAATATTTAAGGGATTTATAGTATGACTAAAAGACAAAATAGAATGGTATTAGTAGCCTTACTGTTAGCAGGCGCTGTGCTAGCTATCACTTTGCTGCTTCAAGCATTGGGCAGCAATACAAATTATTTTTATTCGCCTACTGAAGTGGCCGAAGGAAAGGCACCAATTGGAAAAACTTTTCGCTTAGGTGGTCTGGTTGCTAAAGGCAGTGTGATTCGCAAAGATATGCTAGTTAGTTTTGATGTGACAGATAATAAGAATAAATTTACAATCGAATATACGGGCATCTTGCCAGATTTGTTTAGAGAGGGTCAGGGTATTATTACAACAGGCTCGCTAGTAGGCGAAACCTTTATAGCAACAGAAGTTTTAGCTAAACATGATGAAAACTACATGCCGCCAGAAGTGGCTGATGCATTAGAGAAAAGTAAAGAGTAGTTATGGGTAAATTTCTACCACTTACTATTTTTGTTGTCCTTGCTTGGTTTTTATATGATGGACTCGGACGTGATACTAAAAAACTACCTTCACCTTTAATTGGAAAAGCCTTTCCAGATTTAATCGTAGAGGATTTTAACTCAGGTGAGAAATACTCCACTCAATCCCAATTAATAGGAAAGATTACGTTGGTTAATGTTTGGGCTTCATGGTGTGTAACGTGTCGAGCTGAACACCAAACCTTGATGAATATTGCCCAATCTAAATCTGTACACATGATTGGCGTTAATTACAAAGATATACATAAAGAAGGCCAAGTTTTCTTAGATAGGTTGGGAAATCCTTACGATCAAATTATTTTTGACGAACAAGGAAAGTTAGGGTTAGAGCTTGGTGTTTATGCAACACCTGAAACTTTTGTTGTCGATAGTCAAGGAATTATTCGATTTAAGCGCATTGGACAGTTAACACCAAAGATCTGGGAGATGCAAATTTTACCGTTAATTCAACAGCTTAAAATATCAGCAAAAACTAAACTATAAAATTTGCGATTTATTTAAAAAAAGCGTTGACAGTGTGGGTATTTAATGGATAATTCATCAAAAGCAGTTTTACAAAAGCTTAACAAATTTCAATATTGAAATATGATTTACGAAATAGGAGAATAAAGTAATGAATAAGTCAGATTTAGTAGCAGCAATTGCAGAGACTTCAGGTTTAACAAAAGCTGACGCAGCTCGTGCATTAGACGCAACAACAGGTGCAATCACTTCAGCATTGTCATCAGGTG
>CAYYGB010000218.1:0-1708 GCA_964471285.1 uncultured Candidatus Thioglobus sp. | reverse complement strand
TGTAAAACTCATGAATCAAGGTAATTATCTACAGATGCAAAAGCATCTTAGCAATTTAGGCTTTAAATTAGATATGACCGGACACTCTATATGTAGCTATAAATACAAGGATATCCCAGTTGATATTATGTCAACTGAAGATATGCCACTAATACCAAGCAGCACATGGTTTAAGTTAGGGCTTGATACATTGCAAACTGTTAAGGCCAACAATGTGGATATTCAGATATTATCAGCGCCTTATTTTTTAGCCACTAAATTTAAAGCATTTAATGACAGAGGTGGTGACTACCGCACCAGCCATGATATAGAAGATATTATTTATATCTTGGATAATAGGCTCAATATTGTTAATGAAGTCAATCAGGCAGATTTAGAAGTAAAAGAATTTATCAAATCAGAATTTCAAAAAATTATTGATAACAACGCACTTGAAGAGATTATTGCTGCACATGTTCATCCATTGGTAATTGAACAAAGACAATCAATACTGTTTGATAAGCTGAATAAAATACTAGCTAAATAGAAAAATCTAGCAAAGAGTAGTATTTGCCAGCCATTTTGATTATTTGCTAAATTTTAGAAAAACACAGCTCCAAAACCAAAAAACCCAATAAAAATGCCATTTTTACGGCATTTTTATTGGGTTTTTGCGTATTAAAAGGCCTTTTAACGCCTCATTTTCAATATTTCTCAAATTTTTAAAGCCATCTTATGGCTTATTACTGGTTTTTTTAGTTAATGTATATATAAGTCACTAAGAAATTATCTTAAGTTTAAAAAAATACAGCCTATCGATGCACAGGCTTTTTAACATCCCTAGCAATTTGGCGAAGCAAATCAAAAAATGAAGTTTTAGTATTAACAGAAAGCTGTCTATAAGTATCAAGCAGTTCTGCCTCTTCCTTAGATAAAGAAAAATGCAAATGTTGTAAACGATCATAAGGTGTATCGCCAACCTTACCTTTAAGCTCACGCATATTGCCTTCGCCCGTTGCCAACCAAGTCAGTTGTACTTTTAGCAAGTCTGCTATCGCAGGCAGGCGCGTTTGTGAAGGTAGCGTTTTACCCTCTAGCCATTTTCTCAATGCTTGACGAGACACCCCAAGTTGGGCAGAGAGCACACCTTGTTCCAGACCACCAAAGCTTGATTCGTCAATTGCACGCTGCAATCGCTTAGAAGATTCCTCTAATAATCTATCTCTCTGATAGCTATTTTCTTGACTCAAATCAATCTCTTATATTAATTAATAGTTTATTTTGATATTCACTTGCATTTAGAATTCTATCGTGTTTAAATGAACCACAAGTTAAATTGATTGTAACCATAAGTTATATTCGATCTAGCGAGTAAAGTTTATTGTAAATCGTATTAATTTTACGAAGCTTACAAAGCAAGAAAGTCCATACATAGTATGGTTTTTAATAAACTTTTAGTTTGAACTAATGTTGTACAGGGGAGGCTCACACCCCCCCCATTTTTTAATAATAAGGGTAAAAAAATGAATAACAAACAAATACAATTCACAACGGCAATGCCGGTAATGAAAAAAAGCCTAATGGCACTAGCAGTAGCTGGCACCATGGCAATGAGTGGTGGTGCTTATGCTGCAGACGCTACTGGCGAGATTGCTGCAGCTACTGCAATTACAGTAACTGCAAGTGCCACCCTAGATGGTGTGCTAGAAACATCAGCCGCCACCACCAC
>CAYYGB010000217.1:0-1720 GCA_964471285.1 uncultured Candidatus Thioglobus sp. | reverse complement strand
TTACACACAAGCTACATGGTGCCAAAGCATCGCAGCAGTATTGGCAAATTTAGTATAGATGATCTCGTAGAGTTAATCAGCCTCACGCAAGACAAAGGCTTTAAAAAATTATTCTTTATCACCTCAGGCAGAGGTGCCCAGCTTGCCCTAAAAGCAGCGTACCAATGGCAAGCCCAACATCCTGATGATGCTTACCTAAAAGGCCATATTTTCCACTCTCCGCATCTAATCAAAGGCGCACCGGCACTGGGCACCGAAGCAGAATATGTGAATATTGCTAAAGTCAGCAATTTACCCATTTATATGATCCTAACCCAATACAGCACCAAATATTTCCGTGCTAAAGAGATCTTACAAACCCTAAAATTGGGTGGCAGTTCAGTATTCGTGCACCGATTAAAAGGTGTGCGTGGTGGGTTTTACATGCGCAATGAAGAAGACCTAACCAAGCTAGATCTAAAAGTAAAAGCAGATTTAGCCAATATCTACAGCCAAGCATCCAACTTACTCTCAACTGTTATCCCACTCACTCCAAAAACATTATCAAAACGCAAATCCACCAAGGTCAATCTTACTTTTAGCGAGCCAATGCTTAAGCCTTATAAAGGCAAACAAAATATTGCATTGCAACTAAAAGATTTAAACGGCAATACAGTGAAGCTGAGTGATTATAAAGACAAAGTCATATTGCTAAATTTTTGGGCAAGCTGGTGCAAGCCTTGTATTAAAGAAATCCCTTCTTTGGTCAGACTCGGCGACAAACTAAAACAACAAGATTTCAAGATTATCACGGTTAATGTGGGCGAGTCAGCTCGTGAGATTAGCGACTTTAAAAAACGCGTAAAATTTGATCTACCCATCCTACTAGACGACGAAGGCAAAGCCGTCCAAGATTGGGGTGTGTATGCCTATCCATCAAACTTTATACTGGATAAAAATGCCATCATTCGCTACACTTATCGCGGTGCACTAGAATGGGATTCTCCCGCGATTATTCAAACAATCGGAAAACTCTTTTGAAACAATACGACGTCATTATTATGGGAGCAGGTGCCGCAGGTTTAATGTGCGCTGCACAAGCATTAAAACGCAATAAAAGCGTGCTAATCCTAGACAAAGCCAACAAAGCCGGCAAAAAAATCCTCATCTCTGGAGGCGGTCGTTGTAATTTTACAAATTTAAATATCGAGCCTCAGGCCTTTATTTCAAACAACGCTCATTTTTGCAAATCAGCACTATCACGCTACACACAGTGGGATTTTATTGCACTGCTTGAGTCTTTCCAGCTGACTTGGACTGAAAAAACCCTGGGGCAATTATTTTGTGATCAAAAATCAAGTGCCGTTCTAAGAGGGTTGTTGTCAGAGTGTGAAGGTGCAGATATTGAGCTTAATGTTGAAACCAGCGCTATTAAATCAGAGCAGGGCTATACGCTCACAACCAACAATGGCGATTACCAAGCTCAATCCTTAGTCATCGCAACAGGTGGGCCAAGTATTCCTAAAATGGGCGCTACTGATTTTGGCCTGCAAACAGCCAAACAGTTTGGTTTAAAATCGGTCGGTTTTAAACCAGCCTTGGTGCCACTTACTTTTCATCAGCACGATATTAATAACTATTTTAAAGACCTCTCTGGTCTTTCATTAGACGCAGTGGTTAGCTGCAACAATACTAGTTTTAGAGAAGGGCTGCTCATCACCCATCGAGGCTTAAGCGGGCC
>CAYYGB010000216.1:0-1724 GCA_964471285.1 uncultured Candidatus Thioglobus sp. | reverse complement strand
TTGGCCTTTTGTTTGGATTTATGGGCTTTATTCTCATACCCTACCTCCTTCCAGACGCAGAGTGGCTACTTCGCTGGGGTATTTTGTTGTGGTACACAACGGTTGGCGCAATTATCGGCGTGTTTGGTGTATTTGGTGTATTTACCTACTACCCAATTTTAAAGCTGCCTACCCCTTGGTGGTTTAGAGCGCCGCTATTAGGTGCTTGGATGAATTTTGTATTAGTATTCTTTGCTTTTGATGCCATGGAAGCTATGATGATATCTTTGTTCGGTAAAGCCGGCATATTAAGCTCACCTTTCTGGTTTACTGCTGAAGGAGCAATCATAGGGTTGATTATTGGCTATTTAGCAACTAAGTTTGGCGGCGAAGGCGAAGAAACTATTGGCAAATAAAACAACCCTAAAAGTCTTCCATTTTTTATACAATTATTGAAGTAAATAAGAAAAGGGTTTAAAATGAATTAATGTCTTTTATAAAAAATAAATCAAACTCAAGGAGTTATTAAATGAACACTATTGAACAAGAAGTATCCACGCTACCTCAAATAAATAGACCTGCACCATATTTTGAGGCGAAAACCACTCATGGTGCTAAAAAGTTAACTGATTACAAGGGTAGATGGCTTGTGTTGTTTTCACACCCTGCTGACTTTACGCCTGTTTGTACTACTGAATTTATGGCCTTTGCAAAATATCATCAGCAGTTTCTTGACCTTAATACTGATCTATTAGGTTTGTCAATTGACAGTGTCTTTAGTCACGTTGCCTGGGTAAGAAATATTAAAGAGAAATTTGGCGTTGATGTTAATTTCCCAATTATTGAAGATCTATCTATGTCTGTTGCCAAATCATACGGCATGATTCACCCTGGAGCAGCAGATACCTCAGCTGTTCGATCAACTTTTATTATTGATCCTGAAGGTGTATTGCGTGCAATGGTGTATTACCCTATGACAAATGGACGCTCAATTCCTGAATTTTTACGCCTTATTCAAGCATTGCAAACATCAGATACACACAATGTCGCTACGCCTGAAGGCTGGCAGCCAGGTGATAAAGTAATCGTTCCTCCGCCACAAGATGCACAAACAGCAGAAGCACGTGCTAAAGAAGGCTACGAATGTACAGATTGGTATTTTTGTAAAAAAGACCTTTAAAATGTTCAACTAAAAAGAAGAAATATATTTAGTGGTGTAATTTTTACTCAGAGTTTATAGCTTTTGAAAGTTGTTCCAATTTTTATGTTTCTTTAAGCATCTTCCTTGTAGCTGTATCATTTGAATTGTTGCGACAAAGTAGCCTGAATCTACGCTCAACTTGGCCCATCCATTCTCTTTTTCGGCAACCCAATACTTTACCCCTTGGGTGTTATTCACTTGTCTATAAGTGCCAAAGTCTGGCACTGACAAAGTATCGCCTTTAATTGTGATTTGTTTCCAATATACGTCAGAGTTCCAAGCCTTATCAAAAAATAGATTAAGAGGCTGGTCCAAAAAATCAATCGTATCACCAATACAAGTTAATTGAAGATTATCATTAGAGACAGTTCTCGGTATTGTTTCAATAAGCTTAGATTTTTCTATGTGAATAAAGCTATAAGGTGCATCATCGCTATTAACGGCGAATGCATTGCCAATAATTAATATTAAAAAAACTGCTAATTTCATCGTCTAGTTGTTTTCATAGCCAACAAGCCTTATTAACTATTAAGTGAACAAGTAT
>CAYYGB010000215.1:0-1752 GCA_964471285.1 uncultured Candidatus Thioglobus sp. | reverse complement strand
GGTAGTTTTGTTTTATTTTTTGGAATCTTGATTGGTTTTATTTTTCCAAACTTTGTCAACCGCAGGAGATATTAAATGAACTTATTAAAAACCGCACTAACATTTGACGATGTATTGTTAGTACCAGCACACTCGACTACTATGCCTAAAGAGGTTAGCATGTCAACAAAGCTCACTAAAAATATCACCCTTAATACGCCTATTCTTTCGGCGGCAATGGATACGGTTACTGAGGCAAAGTTAGCCATCGCTATGGCTCAAGAAGGTGGCATTGGTATTATTCATAAGAACATGTCTAGTGAAGAGCAAGCTAACGAGGTTCGCAAGGTTAAGCGTTTTGAATCTGGCATCATTCGTGAACCAATTACCATTGGTCCTAAGGCTACTATTGCTGATGTATTTGACATGCAGCATAAATTTAAAATATCTGCTCTTCCCGTAGTTGAAGGCAATACCATCGTTGGCATGATCACAGGACGTGACGTCAGGTTTGAGACGCACCTAAATGAACTAGTTGAAAGCTTAATGACACCCCAAGATAAGCTGATTACTGTTGTTGAGGGTACAGACATGAGTGAGGTAAGATCATTACTTCATCAGCACCGTATTGAGCGTGTGGTGATCACTAATGACAAGTTCGATCTACAAGGCATGATCACTGTTCGCGATATTCAAAATTCAACTGATTTTCCAAACGCCTGTAAAGACGATGCAGAGCAGTTGCGTGTAGGCGCTGCTGTTGGTGTGGCTTCTGGCACGGGAGAGCGTATTGATGCTTTAGTTGCAGCAGGTGTTGATGTTATTGTTATCGATACGGCTCATGGCCATTCTCAAGGTGTACTTGATCGTGTTAAAAAAACCAAAGTCAAACATCCAAATCTTAATATTATTGCCGGCAATATTGCTACCGGCGCTGCTGCACTAGACCTAGTTAAAGCAGGTGCAGACTGTGTCAAAGTTGGTATTGGTCCTGGTAGTATTTGTACAACCCGTATTGTTGCAGGTGTTGGTGTGCCACAAATTAGCGCTATTTCTGATGTTGCAGACGCACTTAAAGGTACAGGTGTTCCTTTAATTGCTGATGGCGGTATTCGCTACTCGGGTGACATTGCTAAAGCTTTTGCTGCAGGCGCTTATAGTGTTATGTTGGGCTCAATGCTAGCAGGTACAGAAGAGTCTCCAGGTGAGGTTGAGCTTTACCAGGGTCGTTCATACAAATCATACCGCGGTATGGGTTCAATCGGTGCAATGAATCAAGCACACGGATCTTCAGATCGTTATTTCCAATCAGATTCAAAAGCGGACAAATTAGTTCCTGAAGGTATTGAAGGACGCGTTGCATTTAAAGGCTCTATCCGCCCTATCATCCATCAAATGATTGGCGGTGTTAGATCTTCTATGGGTTATACGGGTTGTGAAACACTTGAAAAAATGCGAACTAACTCCACTTTTGTACAAGTAACTTCAGCAGGTATGGTCGAATCACACGTGCATGATGTGAGTATCACTAAAGAGGCACCAAACTATCACCAATAATTCTTAGACATTTATAGAATAAGAATTTTTAGATAAAGAAAATCTTTGTTATGTTGTTTTTTCTTTTGGCGCTTTTATTGCCTCTAAAACACCATCCCAAAATTTCACTCTAGCTATTACAGCTTGCTGAGCAGCGTCAATTGACTCTTGAACTTTCTTCTCATTGCCATTACATAATCCATTTCCACATAATCACCGACTACATTAAAGTTTGAT
>CAYYGB010000214.1:0-1756 GCA_964471285.1 uncultured Candidatus Thioglobus sp. | reverse complement strand
CACCACGCCTAATAACAAGGCACCTGGCCGTAGACAACTTCATGTAGCTAGACATAATCCAAATCGTAAACTGAAAAAGAAAGACAGAACTCGATTAAGTCAAAAAACTCAAGAAGAGCAGGCACAGCATGGCTTCCAAAAGCCAGTTGAAAAAGTCATGCATGATATTGCTGTTCCAGAAAATATTAAAGTAAGTGATCTTGCCCAGAAAATGACGACTAAGGCTGGCGAAGTCTTAAAAGTGTTAATGGGTATGGGTGTTATGGCCACACTAAATGATGTGATTGACCAGGATACAGCTTTATTAGTAGTTGAAGAAATGGGACACACTGGTGTTGTCAGCGTTGAAGAAACTGTTGAAGATACATTGATTGAAAAGTCAAAGCCAACTGGCGATCAAAGCGCTAGACCACCTGTGGTTACAATTATGGGCCACGTTGATCACGGCAAAACTTCTCTATTGGACTACATTCGTAAAGCTAAGATAGCGGATGGTGAAGCTGGCGGAATTACTCAGCACATTGGTTCATATCAAGTTGATACTGATAATGGCAAAATTACATTTATTGATACTCCAGGACACGCAGCATTCTCAAAAATGCGTTCACGCGGTGCTAACGCAACTGATATTATTATTTTGGTTGTGGCTGCGGATGATGGTGTTATGCCTCAGACAATTGAATCTATTAAGCATGCCAAAAAAGCAGGTGTACCAATTATTGTTGCTATTAACAAAATTGATAAAGAGGGTTCAGATCTAGAAAAAATTAAGCAAGTACTATCAACCCATGACGTAATCTCAGAAGACTGGGGTGGCGATGTGATGATGGTTCCAGTATCTGCGCATAGCGGTGAAGGTATTGATGCATTGCTTGAAGCGATTACGTTAACTGCAGAAGTATTAGAATTTTCAGCAGTGGTTAATGCGCCAGCAAACGGTACCGTTTTAGAGGCTCGTTTAGAAAAAGGTCGTGGTAAAGTAACGACAATCCTAGTGCAGTCGGGTACCTTAAAGAAAGGCGATATTATGATTGCTGGTTTAGAGTACGGCAAGGTTAAGCAAATTGTG
Organism: uncultured Candidatus Thioglobus sp.; assembly: GCA_964471285.1. Classification (GTDB taxonomy): domain Bacteria; phylum Pseudomonadota; class Gammaproteobacteria; order PS1; family Pseudothioglobaceae; genus Thioglobus_A. The sequence continues at coordinate 687 of CAYYGB010000214.1, read as the reverse complement.
AATGATCAAGGCAAGGTTCTTAAAGAAGCTGGCCCATCTACACCTGTTGAAGTACTAGGTCTATCTGGTGTTCCAAATTCTGGTGATGAGGTATTGGTTGTTGAGAGCGAGCGTAAAGCACGTGAAGTTGCAGACTTTAGAAAAGCTAAAGAACGTGAAGCAGAATTACAAAGACAGCAAGCTTACAAGATGGAGAACTTCTTACAGAAAATGGAAGAAGGTCATGTTTCAACTGTTAACGTTTTACTTAAATCTGATGTTCGTGGTTCAGCTCAAGCGCTGGTTGAGGCTTTAGAAGAATTGTCAACTGATGAAGTCAGAGTAAAAGTGGTATCGAGTGGTGTTGGTGGTATTAATAATACCGATATTAACTTAGCAGCAACTTCAGAAGCTTTAGTGCTTGGTTTTAATGTTCGTGCCGACGCAGTAGCTCGTAAAACAGCAGACAGTGAAGGTGTTCGCATTGAATATTACTCAATCATTTATAACTTAATCGACGATGTTAAAGCTATCATGAGTGGCTTGTTAAGCCCTGCATTGAGTGAAAATATCATTGGCATAGCAAATGTGAAAGATGTATTCAGATCACAAAAATTGGGCGATATTGCCGGTTGTATGGTTGAAGAAGGTACGGTTAAGAAAGACTTACCAATTCGTGTTCTACGTGATAGTGTTGTGATCTTCGAA
>CAYYGB010000213.1:0-1759 GCA_964471285.1 uncultured Candidatus Thioglobus sp. | reverse complement strand
TGTTGATAAGAATGATTCAGGCGACAACTCAAACTCTTGAAGCATACTGGCAAAACCCAGCCCATGAACCAGTCCAAACAAAAAGACAATTATGGTTTTGCGTTTAATCGATTGCTTAGTTAATAGATTTTCTATTGCCACATAAGCAATAGAAAAAGCAATTAACGGCTCAATAAGTCTTGCTGATACTTCCAACACCCCTATCATGGCCAGACCAAGTGTTAGCGTATGTGCCAAAGTAAAAGCACTGACCAGTATCAACAATCGACGCCACAATAAAGACGAAAGTGCCATACCGATAATAAACAAAATATGGTCCCATCCCAATGGAACTACGTGGTCAAAGCCAATGTCAATAAATTGGAAAAAACGCTGTGTATCGCTTTGAGACTCTGGATGGTCAATATCAATCACTCCACTAGGATCGCCTCCACGTAGCCATTGCCACTGACTCCAATTGTATTCATCTACTTGATGTATCTGCCAGCGTAAGGCGCTATCTCCATGGATTTTTCCGTACTGCCAAGAGAGTGTTTTAGGCCATTCATTAAGCTTTGCTGTATAAGTAAGCGTGGTTTTTCTAGGCCGTTTTTTATACCCAACAATATCAATATTAGCTCGGGTTAAACTCAGTGATTGTTGCTCGCTATTAACTTTTAATTGAAGGCTATTTAGAAACTCAGTTTCAAATGTTTTAAATTGTTGACGTAAATTATCTGGCTCAAGCGCACGCAATTCATCATAGCGAGCTGAATCTGGAGAGTCTGTGGTATTTTTATATTGTGTACCGATACCTGTCATTGCCGCTTCAAGGCTTAAATCAATTTTTACCTCAAGCATTTTATTTTCAAATATAGAAATTTCCACCAAGGCAGGTTTAACAACGTCCGCCTGCACAACTACATTAACCAATAACAGTAATAAAAATAATAATTTCATCAAGCTCTTCTCATAAAAAAAACCCCGTCTAGCGGGGTTTTTTATAACAATTTAAATCCAGATTTAGATCAACTTTCCAGAGTAATTTTCAATACCAGGATTAGTCTCAACACCTTTAATAGTTGGATGATTTACTTTCTTTAAATCCAACGTGCCTTGTTTGCGTAAGTAGTCTGCAGCAACATCCCACATTAAACGACCATTACCCACTGAGCCAACTTGCGCCCAACCTGAAACCTTATAAGATTTATTTGGATCAATTAGCGTACCTTCATCGTCTTTCATCTCTGAAATTCGATTACCCAGGCCAGCAGCTGGATCGATAGTGTAATCCATGCCACCCATACGAACCATATCACCACCTGATTGTAGATATGGGTCTTGTACGAATAAGTTTTCAGCAATACCCTCTAATACTTCCTTAAGTTGTGCACCTTTCATTTCAGACACATAAGTTTCACCATAAGTCATTGATGTGTTGGTCATTAGATCTTCCATAGTCACATCATGACCTGCTGGTACAGAAGTACCCCAACGCACACCTGCCGACATGGCAAAGTCTGCATCGTGCTCTTCACGTAAAGAGTTAACCAATACTTGATCCCAAGTACCCATAAAGTTACCACGACGGTACAAGGTTTGATTCGTTGAACAAAGCTTTTCAGTTAAGATTTCATCATAAGTTTTACCCACACGATCTGGATTGTTTGACATAGCTGAGCTTCGAGCTTCAACAACATTTTTATCGTATTTAGTATTACGCATTTTAGTAATGTACGACACCATAGCCGCATCTGGCTTAATGAGGTTTGTCAAAATT
>CAYYGB010000212.1:0-1765 GCA_964471285.1 uncultured Candidatus Thioglobus sp. | reverse complement strand
AATCACATTATCTAAATGCTTACCCTCTCCAGATAAGATTTTTAATTTCTGACCTCGAAAAACAATCTCACCACCCCAAGGGCTGATAGTCTCAAGCACTTTACTGCGATATTCGGCCCATTTCACTTTATCTTTAATGGTGATATTACCAATGACATAAGCCTCTTGCATATTGCATCCTTTTTTTTCAAACTAGTGACACTGTTAACTTATCTGCAAACAGATTAACGCCTTATATAGCTATCCTATAATGCCCAAGCATTTATACAATAGCTTATTTTTATGCTTTATCTAGTGCCTGACTAACGTCAGCAATAATGTCATCAATGTGCTCAATACCAACAGAAATTCTAATCAAGTCAGCACCAACTCCTGCTGCTGCAAGTTCTTCATCGTTAAGCTGTCTGTGGGTAGTAGACGCAGGATGACAAGCGAGAGATTTTGCATCGCCTATATTAACTAAACGTAAAATCATTTCAAGAGAATCAATAAACTTGGTTGCAGGCTCAATTCCACCAGTAATTCCAAAACTTAGAATGCCAGAGGCTTTACCAGAGGTAATTTTTTTGCAGTTTTCTTTATAAGGACTGTCAGCCAATGTGGCGTAATTAACCCATTCAACTTTTTTGTGCTGTTGAAGGTACTCAGCAAGTTTTTGCGCATTTTCGCAATGACGATCCATGCGCAATCCAAGCGTTTCAAGGCCTTGTAAAATTTGAAAAGAATTCATGGGTGATATTGCTGCGCCAGTATTTCTTAGTGGTCCAACACGACAACGACCTATATAAGCCGCCGCACCTAAAGCTTCTGTATATACAACACCATGGTAAGCAGGATCAGGCTCATTCAGTATAGGAAAACGCTCTTTATTGGCTACCCAATCAAACTTGCCAGAATCAACTATGGCGCCACCAATCGAAGTACCGTGGCCGCCAATATACTTAGTCAGTGAATGCACCACGATATCTGCGCCTAGCTCGAAAGGACGACACAAATATGGTGTGGCAACTGTATTATCAACAATTAAAGGGATGCCGTGCTTGTGTGCAATATCCGCTAAGCGAGAAATATCAACAACATTGCCAGCAGGGTTGCCGATAGACTCACAAAATATGGCTTTAGTTTTTTTATCAATTGACTGTTCAAACTTTTCAAAATCATTGTGCTTTATCAAACGTGCTTCGACACCTTGTCTTGGCAAAGCATGAGCAAACAGATTATAAGTACCGCCATAAAGCTCGCTGGTGCTAATAAAATTATCCCCCGCCTCAGTGATACATTGAAGTGCATAGGTAATAGCAGCCATACCTGAAGCAACACAAACAGCTCCAATACCGTCTTCCATTGCAGCTATACGTTTTTCCAAAACATCCGTCGTAGGGTTCATGATGCGTGTGTAAATATTGCCCGGCACTTTAAGATCAAATAAATCTGCACCATGCTGAGTATCATCAAATGTATAAGAGGTTGTTTGGTAAATAGGAACAGCAGCCGCTTTAGTGGTTGCCTCAGACTTATAGCCTTCGTGTAACGCTATGGATTCTAGTTTCATAAGTTTTTCTTCAAGGTTAGGTTTTAATTTAGTAGCAAAATACAAGGCCTTAGTGGCACTTGCGTCAAATAATGATTAAGGTAAGTTTAGCGTATTTCATAAAGCTAGCTTGTTTTATTTATTTGTACTGACCACTCACTTTTCCTACCCCTTTACTTACTCAGCTAATTTGGATAAGAGTATAAAAAATAAGCTGCTGTTATTGTGTATTTT
>CAYYGB010000211.1:0-1778 GCA_964471285.1 uncultured Candidatus Thioglobus sp. | reverse complement strand
GGCATTGTTCATCCGGCAGGCATCGCACTTCGTGCTTCGTTCTTAATTGATGAAGAGTTTAACGTTCGTCATCAAGTAGTTAATGACCTTCCGTTAGGTCGTAATGTTGATGAAATGTTACGCATGGTTGACGCACTTGATTTCCACACAACTTATGGCGAAGTATGTCCTGCAGGTTGGAATAAAGGCGATGAAGGTATGAAGGATACACCAGAAGGTGTGGCTGAATATTTATCAAAAAATGCTGATAATCTATAGCATTTAGTTAGTTTAGTCAAAGGGAGTAAATAGCTCCCTTTTTTTACGTATTTAACAACAAGGAAATAAACATGAAAAAATTTAAATGTATGGTGTGTGGTTGGATTTATGATGAGGCGTTAGGCGCTCCTAAAGATGGCATTAAGCCAGGCACAAAGTGGGACGATGTTCCTCAAGATTGGATATGTCCAGATTGCGGCGTGACCAAGGATCAATTTGAAATGGAAGAAATCTAGTAAAATAGCCTTTTTAGAAATTTATCCGCAGGAAGCAAGATGTCTAAAGTATTAGTATTGCCAGGTGATGGCATTGGTCAAGAGATTGTTGCTCAAGCCTTAAAGGTTATTGAGCATTTAAACAAAAATGATAGCTTGAATATGGAGCTGGCTCATGGTTTAGTGGGCGGCATAGCGTATGACGAAACTGGCTCGCCACTGCCTCAGGCAACTTTGGACGCTGCTCATGAATGTGATTCGATCTTACTTGGCGCTGTGGGTGGTTATCAATGGGAGGCGTTAGAGCGCGACCTTCGCCCTGAACGTGGTTTACTTGGGCTACGTGCTGAGATGGATTTATTTTCAAACCTTCGTCCGGCTATTTTGTACCCACAACTAGCCAGTGCTTCAACCCTTAAAGAAGAGGTTGTTTCTGGCTTGGATTTGATGATTGTACGTGAACTAGTGTCAGGCATTTATTTTGGCCAGCCTCGCGGTATTGAGATTCGCAATGGTGAGCGCTATGGATTTAATAGTGCCACTTATTCTGAATCTGAAATCAAACGCATCGGACATTCAGCTTTTAAAATTGCACAAAAACGCAACAAACGTGTTTGTTCGGTCGATAAAGCCAATGTGTTAGAAGTGTGCGAATTATGGCGTGATGTTATGATTGATGTGGCTAAAGATTATCCAGATGTTGAACTTTCTCATATGTATGTGGACAATGCAGCTATGCAACTCGTTAGAGCGCCTAAGCAATTTGATGTCATGGTGACATCGAACCTATTTGGTGATGTTTTGTCTGATTGCGCCGCGATGCTGACTGGCTCAATTGGCATGCTGCCAAGTGCTTCTTTAAACAAAGATGGCTTTGGTATGTATGAGCCAATTCATGGTTCAGCACCAGATATCGCCGGTCAAGATATTGCTAATCCTTTGGCCACGATTTTGTCAGTATCTATGATGTTGCGCTACTCACTTGACCAAATATCACTAGCCAACAAAATTGATTCAGCGGTTAATACGGTATTGGATCAAGGCTATCGCACTCAAGACATTGCAGCAAAAGGTGATACAGTTGTAGGCACGAGCAAGATGGGTGATTTAGTAGTCGCAGCACTGCAAGGATAAAGATGAAAATTGTCGTTTACTCAACTAATACTTGCCCCATTTGCGTAAAAACCAAAGAGCTATTAGACAAGTGGAATTTGCCTTTTGAACAGAAATATATTGATGAAGATCGCGCCAATATGGTGGAATTCTCTAAGGTGACTAATGGCGCTAGAATGGTCCCACAACTTA
>CAYYGB010000210.1:0-1780 GCA_964471285.1 uncultured Candidatus Thioglobus sp. | reverse complement strand
CTTGGCATGTCTTCCTTATCTTTGCAAAAACTTGTGTTAATTGAGTTTTCTTTACCCGCAATTATTGCACTGTTTATTGGAATAATACTAAGCATCTTGGTTTCGTTTGCATTCTCATACTTAACATTTGAACGAATTTTTGAAGTTCATTTCGATGCGCTTGCGATTGTTTTATTGTTAGCCACTCTCTTGATTATGATTTTGGCTTGGCTGGTTGGTGGCTATGTATCTAGAATCAAACCTTTGCAAAATTTACGTGATGACCAATCTTGAATTAAGATTACTTTTAAAAATTACGTATTCTCACTCATGTATTGTAGAGCTTGGTATAGATATTCCACAGGAACGATTTTTAAGCCTTTAGGGGCTTTCTTAGGTAAATTACCCTTTGGTATGATGGCTACCTTGAAGCCGTGTTTTTGAGCCTCTGACAAGCGTTCAATCGCATTATAAACAGGACGAACCTCGCCCGTTAAGCCCACTTCACCAAAAGCGATCCAATCATTCGGAATCACCTTGTCTCTAAGGCTCGACATAATCGCCAGCATCACTACCAAATCAGAAGCAGTTTCATTCACTTTAATGCCGCCAACTACATTTACAAATACATCTTGGTCATGGGTGGCAACGCCGCCATGCTTATGTAGCACAGCGAGCTGTAAGGCTAGACGGTTTTGCTCTAATCCTACGCAGATACGCTTTGGATTGCCACTTGCCTGATCAACCAAAGCTTGTACTTCAATCATTAGCGGACGAGTGGCTTCGCGCGTTACCATCACCATAGATCCTGGTGATGGCTTAGCTTGATTAGATAAAAAGATAGCTGATGGGTTTTCTACTTGTTTTAAGCCTGTTTCACCCATAGCGAACACGCTGATTTCATTCACCGCACCAAAACGATTTTTTACCGCACGGATAATACGATAGCGCCCGCCTGCATCACCCTCAAAGTAAAGCACTGTATCTACCATATGCTCAAGTATTCTTGGACCAGCTAAAGCGCCGCCCTTGGTTACGTGGCCAATCATCAGTAGAATAGTATTGGTTTGTTTGGCGTATTGCGTTAATTGCGCTGCACAATCACGCACTTGCGTAACCGAACCTGGTGCAGAAGATGAGCCGTCAGTGACCATGGTTTGGATTGAATCAATCACGATAACTTTAGGTCGCACCTCTTTAGCTAGCTTAATAATTTTTTCTAAATGTGTTTCACTCAACAACAAGATATCTTCATTAATACTCAAACGAATTGCTCGATCGCCAATTTGCTCGGCTGACTCTTCACCACTGACATACAAAGTGGTGTTAGTTTTGTTAATGGCCGCCATCACTTGCAAAATTAATGTAGATTTACCAATACCAGGATCTCCACCAATTAACACCACAGAGCCGTCTACCAAGCCACCGCCCAAAGTGCGATCAAGCTCACTAAGCCCAGAGCTGAGTCTGGTTCTATTTTCAGATTTAATGGCTGATAAATTTTGAACTTTTGAAGGCGGAAGATCTTTTAAACTTTCAGGTTTCGAGGAGGTTGCTTGAGACAAAACAACCTCTTCTAAAGAATTCCAAGCCTTGCAATCAAGACATTGGCCAGCCCATTGATGGTGCGAAGCGCCACATTCTCGACAAACGAATTCAATTTTTGTTTTTGCCATTTTTATACTAGCATTATTTATTCATGAGTTTATCAATCTCATTTTTAAAAGCTTCAATATCTTGGAATTGACGATAAACCGACGCAAAACGAATATAAGCCACTTCATCAAGCTCTTTAAGTTCT
>CAYYGB010000209.1:0-1780 GCA_964471285.1 uncultured Candidatus Thioglobus sp. | reverse complement strand
ATGGATTAAATATTTGACACTCATAGGAGGTTTTTTATTTTCTGGGTATTTGTTGTATCTTAACACCTTGGTTAATGATCATTTTTCTAACTTTAATAAAGCTGACGAGATTAGTTATGAACAGCAATCTAGGGTGGCGATTAATATGCTTTTATTAACGGAAGATCAGTCATTCTTTGAGCATTCAGGCGTAGATTTTAAAGAAATTGCCAGAGTATTGCGTGATTACTGGATGCATGACAAGCCACTTCGAGGTGCCAGCACATTAACTCAGCAGTTGATTAAAAACTCATTATTAACTCGAGAGCAAACTATCGAACGTAAGTTCAAAGAGGGGTTAATGGCGCTGTTGTTAGAGGCGTCTTTCGATAAGGAGTTTATTCTTAATCGCTATATGAATAGTGTTTATCTAGGGCAAAAGGGTTCTCAGCCAGTTTATGGGTTTGGTGATGCGGCGCAATTTTATTTTAATAAAAAAATAGCGCTATTAAGCCAAGAAGAGATAGCAACGTTAGTGGCTTTGGTGAAAGGGCCGAGTTATTATCATCCGGTTAAACATCCGCAAAGATTAGCTAAGCGTAGAGAGTTGGTTTTGCACTTATACAATAAGTATAAAAAGATTGTAAAATAAGCCTATGAAAAATATTCTTGCTATTGATACTTGTACAGAGGTTTGCTCGGTTAGTCTGTATAGCCAATCAAACAAAACATCACGATTCTTAAAAAATGTGGCTAAAAGCTCAGGCTTAATCCTGCCTTTGTGTGATGAAGTGCTTGATGAAACGGGGTTGAGTGTTTCTGACATTGATTTAATTGTTTATACGAAAGGCCCAGGTGCATTTACCGGGGTTCGAATGTGTGTGAGCGTAGTGCAGGGGATGTCTTTAGCTTTTGATATTCCCACTTTAGGATTCTCTACACTTGAGCTGGTTGGTTATGGCGCCAGCAAAAAATACCAAGTTAACAAAGTCGCTGTGGCACTTGATGCTCGCATGAACGAGGTTTATTGGGGGCTTTATGATCAAGGCATCTTTACCAATGAAACACTAAGCAAGCCTAATGAGGTTCCACAACTTGGTTCTGGCTATATTGGCGTGGGCACTGGTTGGGGTGCTTATAAGCAAGAGCTAACAAATGCAACAGGAATAGATACTTGTCATGCTGATTTTTATCCTAAAGCAGAAAATTTAATTGATTTAGCGTTGGCGCACATTAAAAGTGGCGGGTCGTTGGATGGTAATTTGCCATTGCCGACTTATTTACGCAACAATGTAGCCAAAAAATCCTTAAAATAATTCTCAAATTTTAATTATTATTTATTATGTGGAAATGGATTCAGGCATTCGCCTCCCCTAAAAATTTCTATCAAACTAGCGCCAAGATTATTCCTTGGTTTTTGTATCCTTTTATCGGCTTAACGTTAGTCGGTTTATATTGGGCTTTGATCGCTTCTCCTGCAGATTATCAACAAGGTGAAAGTGTTCGCATAATGTATGTACACGTACCTGCTGCGTGGATGAGTTTATTTATTTATATCGTGATGGCGGTTGCTGGCGCTATTGGTCTTATTTGGCAAATTAAACTGGCTAATATTGTGGCAAAAGTTTCTGCCCCGATTGGCGCTGCTTTTACATTTTTGGCACTGGTAACAGGTGCTGTATGGGGTAAACCTATGTGGGGCACTTGGTGGGTTTGGGATGCGCGTTTAACTTCAGAGCTTATTTTGTTGTTTTTATACTTAGCCTATATCTCACTTAATAATGCCTTTGACAACCCAAAA
>CAYYGB010000208.1:0-1782 GCA_964471285.1 uncultured Candidatus Thioglobus sp. | reverse complement strand
TTTGCTAAAATCTTAACATAATTTAAACAGGGAATTTTTCATGGTTAGCACTCAAACTCCTATTTGTAACTTTAACACCCCTGCTCTTGATTTCAAATTAATGGGTACTGACAGACAGCTACATACATTAGAAAGCTGCAAAGGTGAGAAAGGCTTACTAGTTATGTTTATTTGCAACCATTGTCCTTATGTAAAAGCCATTATTGATCGAATTATTCGTGACACTGCCAAGCTTAAAGAAATGGGGTTAAATACCGTTGCTATCATGTCTAATAATCCTGATGAGTATGAAGCTGATTCTTTTGTAAATATGCAAAAAATCTCTAAAGAAATGAGTTTCCCATTCCCCTACTTAATAGATGAAACACAAGAAATAGCCAAGGCCTATGGTGCAGTTTGCACGCCTGATTTCTTTGGTTATAATGCAAACTTGGAGTTGCAATATCGTGGTCGATTAGATGCTTCTCGCAAACAAAGTGCTGCTAAAGATGTAAAGCGTGACTTGTTTGATGCCATGAGTCAAGTAATACAAACCAACCAAGGGCCTTTAGATCAGGTGCCGTCAATGGGTTGTTCTATTAAATGGTACTAGTGCTAAATCGTTAGCCACCAAATATAACAAATACCTAATATATACCTATTAATCCCATGCCTTAATAGGTATAATTGCGATCTTTGCCTGTCTTATAATTTCTTATGTCTGAACAAACTACTGATAACCAATCACCAAAAACTTTTAGTGATCTAGGTCTTTCCGATTCAATTCTTGGTGTGCTAGATTCACTTGGTTATGAAACTCCAACCCCTATTCAAGAACAATGTATCACCAACCTTTTAAATGGTGAAGACATTATTGGTCAAGCGCAAACAGGCACAGGAAAGACAGCGGCTTTTGCATTGCCATTATTAGACAATATTGATCTAAACCTTAACGCGCCACAACTGTTAATTTTAGCGCCAACGCGCGAACTAGCTATTCAGGTTTCAGAAGCTGTTCAAACTTATGCTCGTGGCATGAAAGGCTTTCACGTACTGCCTATTTATGGCGGTCAATCATACGATATTCAGCTACGTCCATTAAAGCGCGGAGTACATTGTGTTGTTGGTACGCCAGGTCGTGTCATGGATCATATTAAAAAAGGCACTTTAAAACTTGATAAGTTGAAATCTTTCGTTCTAGATGAAGCAGACGAAATGTTGAAAATGGGCTTTATTGATGACATTAAATGGGTCATGGAGCGCATTCCAGAACAGCGTCAAATCGCTCTATTCTCGGCTACCATGCCAACTGTTATTAAACGCGTTGCTGAGCAATTTTTAAACAATCCTAAGATTGTTAAAGTTAAGACAAAAACAGAAACTGCGCCATCAATTACTCAAAAATATTGTTTAGTAGGTGGATTACATCAAAAACTTGACGCACTAACAAGAATTCTTGAAGTGACTGAGTTTGATGCCATGATCATTTTCGCTAGAACCAAAACACTAACCGTAGAATTAGCCGAAAAATTATCTGCAAGAGGCTTCTCTGCAGAAGCAATTAATGGTGATATTCAACAAAGTCAGCGTGAGCGAATGATTAACAACTTCAAAAAAGGCAAAATTGATATCTTAATTGCTACTGATGTTGCTGCTCGTGGACTTGATGTTCCAAGAATTTCTCACGTGGTTAACTACGACATTCCTCAAGATGCTGAAACTTATGTACACCGCATTGGCCGAACTGGTCGTGCTGGTCGTAAGGGTGATGCTATCTTATTTGTATCACACCGTGAAAGACGC
>CAYYGB010000207.1:0-1796 GCA_964471285.1 uncultured Candidatus Thioglobus sp. | reverse complement strand
AGGCGAGCTAATTCTTAAGCGTGCGCCTTATGTTGATATTATCTTTGGCCCTCAGACTTTGCATCGCCTACCTACTATGCTTAATGAGGTATTGGGTGACAAAAAAACCAGTATTGATATCTCTTTTCCAGAAATCGAAAAATTTGACCACCTACCAGAGCCTAAGTCAGATGGCGTTAGTGCATTTGTTTCTATCATGGAAGGTTGTAGCAAGTACTGCAGCTTTTGTGTAGTTCCTTATACGCGCGGAGAAGAGGTTTCTCGCCCCTTTAATGATGTTCTAAAGGAAGTGGGGATACTAGCCAAACAAGGTGTTCGTGAGGTTAATCTATTAGGTCAAAACGTTAATGCTTACCAAGGATTAATGGATGATGGTCAAAGTGCTGATTTAGCCCTACTGATTAACATTGTTGCGCAAATTGATGGCATTGATCGTATTCGTTACACTACTTCTCATCCCGTTGAATTTTCAGATTCTCTTATTGAAGCGTACGCCGAAGTGCCTGAGTTGGTCTCACATCTTCATCTACCTATTCAAAGTGGCTCTGACAAAATTTTAGGGCTGATGAAACGTGGACATATGGCCATTGAATACAAATCTAAAATTAGAAAATTACGTAAAATTCGACCTGATATTTCCATCTCTAGCGATTTTATTATTGGCTTTCCGGGTGAAAATGATCAAGACTTTGAAGACACCATGACACTCATCAACGATATTGGTTTTGACAAATCCTTTAGCTTTATCTATTCCGCTCGACCTGGAACACCTGCAGGTAGCTTTGTTGACGATGTTGATATGTCAATTAAAAAAGAGCGCCTAGCGCGTGTACAAAAAACCATCGATGAATCAACAGAGGTTATTTCAAAATCTATGGTTGGTAGTGTACAAAAAGTATTGATTGAGAACTTATCTAAAAAGAGCGCTCAAATCCCTGGCGAAACTAGCAGTTTGTTTGGTCGCACAGAAAATATGCGTAATACGCATTTTCAAGGTGATGAGTCACTTATTGGTGAAATTGTGAATGTCAAAATTACCTCAGCACGTGGCAACTCTTTAGTGGGTGAGTTACACCTTCAAAACGACGCTTAAATAATATTTATGCACATTACTCTAGACATTGATAATTCTGAACAACTAGCCGATGTTTGCGGCTCATTTGATCGAAATTTACAAACCATTGCTAAAAGTCTTGATGTTGAGATCAACAACAAAGGTGGAGAGTTTGTTATTCATGGCGAAAACAAGCACCTAGCTGCTCGTATTTTGCAAGATTTAAGTATGCTCAGTAAAGCTCAATCTATTGGTGTACATGATGTAGAAATGAGCATTAAATCCTACACTGATGACGACGTATCTAGTGAGTCGGTTAATATTAAAACCAAGCGTAAGTTTATTCATGTGCGTTCAAAAAATCAACAACATTACGTCAAAGCTATTAAGGAGAAAGATTGTACTTTTGGTATTGGCCCTGCGGGCACAGGAAAGACTTATCTTGCAGTTGCGCGCGCGGTTGAAGCGCTCGAATGTTCAGATGTAAGGCGTATCATACTGGTTCGTCCTGCCGTTGAAGCGGGTGAAAAGCTCGGATTTCTGCCTGGAGATTTAACCGAAAAAATTGATCCTTACTTGCGCCCAATTTATGACGCCTTGTATGAAATGATGGGCTTTGATAAAGTTACCAAACTGTTGGATAAAAATATAATTGAAGTAGCACCTTTGGCTTTTATGCGCGGACGCACACTCAATGAAGCCTTCATCATTTTAGATGAAGCTCAAAACACCACAACCGAAC
>CAYYGB010000206.1:0-1843 GCA_964471285.1 uncultured Candidatus Thioglobus sp. | reverse complement strand
TCAATGATTAAATCAAACACTTGGCGCTCTTTTGGCGTTAGTGTTTTATAATCATTAACAGCCATTAGACTTGGTTTGAATTGCTCAATAGCATCAAGCACCTTGTTTAATAAAGCATCAGTTGAGATGGGTTTTTCTATATAGTCCAGCGCACCCAGTTGTATAGCTTCTACGGCCATTTGTACCGTGGAAACACCGGTGATAAACAAAGTAGGTCTAAGATGTGTACCTTTATTTAATTCTGTTAGAAGTTCCATCCCTGTCATGCTTGGCATGGAGATATCACAAATCAAACAACCTTGTGTGTCATCAAGCTGTCGAAGATAATCAACTGCTGATGAAAATGATTGCGTTTTAAAGCCTAATAAATCAAAAAAAACAACCAGGGAATTAAGAATATTTTCATCATCATCAATAATGAAAATTGTATTATCTAGTATGGATTTGTCTAATAACATAGGCTTAAGTATAAAGTTAATTAAGGCAGTAATTTAGTATTTAATCTCTATAGAATTTACGATAAGTTGTTCTATTATCAGCCTTGATTTCAACAAAGTTACAATCACCTGGCGTACGATGATATTCAAACTCTTTAATGAGCACCTTGCAGTGCAAATAATCATTACAGTTAAAAGTGCCACTAGAGCCCATATTGTCGTTCATGTGCAAAGTTAGAGTGTGATGATTAGCGTTAACGACTAACGTAAAAGCAAAGCCTGCAATCAATAATAATAGCTTCTTAATCATTTTGAGTGGTAACTCCCTGATAAAGAACATTGCTCAGATTTTCCACACGTGTATGCGAAAAAAAGTCCTGCTAAAAATATTGAAGCAACCATGATTTGTAAAAAAATTTCCATTGTTATTTATCCTTTTATTAAACTTATAAATCCTAGTACTGAGATATCTTTCTCAATAACTACATAACGATATTATAATATTAATAAATAGAAAAAAATATAGTGGAATTCCACATAAATTATCTAGCTGAAATTAAAACGAAAAAAACACCTAAAAAGGTGTTTTTCTTATTCTCCTCGAAATGATCATTTACATGACCAAGGCGACTATTTATTAACGGAATCTTTTAACGCTTTACCGGCTTTAAAGGCTGCTACTTTAGAAGCTTTAATTTGAATTGCAGCACCTGTTTGTGGGTTACGGCCTGTGCGTGCAGCACGGTCTCTAACAACGAAGCTACCAAAACCAGTTAACTGAATTGAATCACCTTTAGCTAAAGTAGTAGTAATAGCTGCTATTGTTGCATTTAAAGCGTTCGTTGAATCTGATTTAGAAAGTTCTGAAGCTGATGCAATTGCATCAATAAGTTCTGATTTGTTCATGGTTATACCTTTAGTAAAATTAAATTAGTTCCTAGTGGGATGTACTCTATATTTAAGGAGATAGTAGTATTTTTTCATAACAAAATCTCACTAGGAATTTAAATTATAATCAAAAGGATCTATAATTTATATAGCGGTATACCTCATTTTTTGCAATTAAGCTGATAATACAGGGACTTTTAGAATTTTTTGGATTTTAAGATACCTTTGAAAGTATCTTTTTAACGACGAGTTTTCTTAAAGAAAGAGTCTAATAATCAAAGATATTGATTGGTAGTATTAGTAGAACTATCTAAGACAGTTTAGATCTGATTAAGCCTGATACAGCACCCATGTCAGCTTTTCCATCTAATTGAGCTTTTAACAGTCCCATTAGCTTGCCCATGTCTTGCATAGAAGAGGCGCCAGAATCGGCAATAGCTTTGTCGACAGCAACAGAAACCTCTTCTTCAGAGAGTTGCGCAGGCATGTAATTATTAATAATAACTAACTCCGCTTCT
>CAYYGB010000205.1:1470-1866 GCA_964471285.1 uncultured Candidatus Thioglobus sp. | reverse complement strand
AAAAAACAAAAATTAGATCAAAAACTTGATGATAAGCAAGGCTGGAATAAAGACTTAAAGCTTGATAATTCAATTTCAAATTCAGCCGAACAGCAAGGTTTTATTTTTAAAGAAAACATTGATGCAGAAGTAGTTATAGATACATCAAGTACTAAGAATGGACTAAGTTGTAATATAGAAGAAATAAGCTCGGAGCAAGTTCAAGTATTAAGAAATTGCCAACTAGAAAGTAGTGCTGAGGAGTTGATGAAAATTCTAAAACGCACACATAAGCATCGATTTAAGAATGACATTTTAAATCCTTTGTTAGATTGTCATTTTTTTGAACGCACCATTCCAGAAAAACCAAAAAGCCCAAAACAAAAATATAGATTAACAAATAAGTTTTCTCGTTCC
>CAYYGB010000205.1:0-1460 GCA_964471285.1 uncultured Candidatus Thioglobus sp. | reverse complement strand
AATAATTTAGCCTGGAAAAATGACGACTAATCATAAAATAGTTAAAATTCTGCTATTTTTTTGTTAGTACTCTCAAATTTTAGATTTAAGAGGTTTTTTTATAAAAGCGATGAAAGTATTTGGACTGGTGTTGAATCGTTAAAAATTGGGCATTTTTAATTATAATACATAAGTCATTGATTTTTAAGTAATTTATTGATTTAACACCTTATTTTTTGGTTTTTTCGTGTTTTCACCTTATAATATGACTAATTTTTAGTTATATATTTATTTTAAATATGAGTAGATTTTTTTTCTTGATTTTTTCATTGTTATTGAGCTTTGGCTCATTGGCTAGCTCCACTGTTTTTTCAATTAATGATGATAGTGTCATCCGATCAGAAAGAACCAATCTTAATAATGAGAATGTCATTAAGATTGTTGGCAAGAGTCAGCCATTGCAGCGCTTAACAATGCATTATTCCGGATGGTCTTTTGTTAGTCTTGACGATATAAGTGGTTGGATTTTGTCTGAAAAGTTGACGTCTATCCCCCCTATTTCAGACAAAAATAATACCAATAAAACACCTAATACGCTCGTAATTCAAGAGAAATTATTAGGACAATTTAAAGAAAAAATACAAACTCTCACCCAGAAAAACTCTTTATTAGAGGGTGAAAATAATCGTTTAAACGCTTACATAGTAAAGCTTAAAGCTGATTTTAAGGCTTCAAATACAGCCTACAAGCAGTTAGAAGGTGCAACCTATATCGATAAAACCTCTATAAGTGAAGCCTCACCTAAATTAGAAAATTCTGACGCTGTAGGCCCACTCATAAAAGATAATTCTTTCTTCTCTTTTATGAGTGATTTGAATACTAATTGGATTTATTTAAGTGTCGCTACTTTGATTGCATTATTGGTCGCTATTTTCTTCATTTTTAGTAAAAATAAGCGTCGACATTTCGACCTTAATACCATTAGACGTCATTAATTATGTCTGCTTTAGAGGTTAATGTTGACAATTTTGAAACGCTTGTGCTTGATGAATCTCACCATCGGCTAGTGGTTTTAGATATCTCAGCTGAGTGGTGTGGGCCGTGCAATGTGTTAGAGCCAATCATTAATTCTGTGGCTTTGGAGTATGATGAAAAAGAGTTTTTATTGGCTAAAATTGAAGCGGAAGATGAAAATATGAAGATTGCTGGACGCTATGCTGTTCGTGGCTTTCCAACTGTTATTGCTTTTATTAATGGTGAAGAGGTTGATCGTTTTCATTCAGCTCAAACTCCGGACTTTGTGCGTCACTTTATCGATACTAACCTAAGTAAAAGTTAGTTATTAATTGATCTTTTCTTATAATTTCAAATTTTCTTATTTCTTATGTTTAGTTCGTATAATTTATATTATGTTAAATAATTAATATTAATAGATCAAGCTCCTTTTTTTATCCAATCCCTTGCCAATCTAGCTTCATCTT
>CAYYGB010000204.1:0-1872 GCA_964471285.1 uncultured Candidatus Thioglobus sp. | reverse complement strand
CCCATGTCTTCAATTACTGTATGCATTTGTGCAAATGGACTGTGGATTAGTTTTAACCGAGGATCATCAAAGGTTTCTTTGGCATAATTAATAGCACTAATATCTTGATCAAAAGCAATTAACTGAGCATTGTCACCTAGACGATCTAAAATCCCTTGTGAGTGTCCACCACGCCCAAAAGTGGCATCAATATAAATACCATCTTCGATTAAATCAAGTGCTTTGATAGACTCATCAAACATAACTGATTGATGATGATTTGATGTCATAACGACAACTGGGATATTTCTATTGGGATGGCTTCTTTTTTGCTTAACGCGTCTAAATTGTTAAGTTGTTTATTCCAAGTTTCCTCATCCCATAATTCAAAATTATGACCTTGGCCACTTAGGATAATTTTTTTACCTATGTTGGCATAATCTCTTAATGCGCCTGGAATTAAGAGACGAGCCGCTTTATCGAGATCACAATCAGTCGCATGACCAATGAGTTTTCGTTTTAAGCGTTTGGTATGAATACTTAAAGACGGCAATGCACTAACTTTTTCTTCCAGTGCTTGCCAATCTTTTAAGGGGTATAACAATAAACAAGGGTCATCAGGATGAATGCTAAGCACCATCTGTCCGGCGCAAATACTATCGATTTGCACCTGATGACGCGTAGGGACTTTTATTCGCCCCTTGGCATCGACTGTTAAATTGTGTACACCTCTAAACATTTTTTAAGGGTGTTAAACAATCGTGGCAAAGCCTAATGAAAGGATAACTGCTGCTGATGCGTAGATAAATGTATGTAGTAAAGCTTCCATATTTCTCTCTCCCAAGTGTGTGATTAATTGCATTTTTTTATAACTCTCCTCAAGTAGCTATAAAAACATTTTATACCACTTTGTACCACTTTCAACCACTTTATTACAAATTTATTACATTTCTCTTAACTAAAAAATTAGCAAATTATGAGAATGGGCATAAATACTGTATTAATAAGGGCTGTAGAGTGATTATTAGGCATTAAAAAAGCCATTTTTTAGTTAAAAATCAAGGTTTTTGAGTACAAATATGCCAATTAATGGCTAAAAGCATTGATAGAATCAAAGCCTAATAAAAATTTTAGATTTATTGAGAATGAAGCTATTTTGGCTAATAAAGGATATTATTAGAGAATTACTAACTATACAAATATGAGTAGTTAGCTGCTAATGATTTCTGGACCCATTAGCAGGGTAGGTAAGTAAGTTGATATTTGTGGTACAAAAGTAATAACCATTAAAAATACCAGCATTAAGAGTAACCATGGGAAAGCTGCTTGAATAACTTCAATCAGTGGCATACCGGTAATACTAGAAGTAACAAATAAGTTTAGACCTACTGGCGGGGTGAGCATGCCAATTTCCATATTAACCACCATGATAATGCCTAAATGAATAGGATCAATCCCCAGCTTAATGGCGATAGGAAACAAGATAGGTGCCATGATTAATAACACCGATGAAGGTTCCATAAAGTTACCAGCAATTAGTAACACTACATTGACAATCAACAAGAAGCCCCAAACGGGTAGACCAAAGGCGATAATCGTTTCAGCAATTTCATGCGGAATACGCTCACTGGTTAATACAAAGGCAAATAACATAGCGTTGGCAATAATAAACATCAGCATAATGGAGGTTTTTGCTGAATCTTTGACCACCCAATGGATATCTTTAAATTTAATATCTTTATAAACAAACACACCTAGAATAAATGCGTAAACCGCCGCCACAGCAGCAGCTTCGGTTGGGGTGAATACACCGCCATAAATACCACCCATGACGATAACAACCAAGAACAGGCCGCCTGAAGCTTTGGTAAAAGATTTTGCTAAGTATCCAAT
>CAYYGB010000203.1:1324-1881 GCA_964471285.1 uncultured Candidatus Thioglobus sp. | reverse complement strand
AACTGCTGAACTTAAGTAATAAGTTCAGCGTAAAACTCCAGAATCCCCACTAGGGGATTTTGGTGTTTATTGCATAAGCACTCTTTATTGAGTGCTATTTCAACCTATTACTTTAAATAAAGAAATAGGTTGGTTTTATTTCAAGAAGAAAAACTTCTTATACGAATTAGATCGACTAATACGAGGTATTTATGGCTTATTCATTTACGGAAAAAAAGCGCATTAGAAATAATTTTGGTTCAAGAGTATCAATCTTGAAAGAACCAGATTTATTAGCAATTCAAATTGATTCTTTTAACGGCTTTATTCAAGCTGGAAAAGATAGCAAAGAAGATGTTGGCTTGCAATCAGTGTTTCAATCTGTTTTTCCTATTACAGCAGTTAACGGCTATGCCGAAATTGAGTATGTAGATTATGAATTACAAGAGCCTAAGTTTAACGTAGAAGAATGTAAGTTACGTGGTGTAACTTTTGCTTCTACATTACGCGTTAAACTTAACCTAGTATTGTTTGATAAAAATGGCTCTACGCTAAAGAAAAAACGTAAAGTTAAGCAA
>CAYYGB010000203.1:0-1314 GCA_964471285.1 uncultured Candidatus Thioglobus sp. | reverse complement strand
GAAGATGTCTATTTAGGTCAACTGCCATTGATGACTGACACGGGTACGTTTGTTATTAACGGTACTGAGCGTGTTGTGGTTTCACAGCTACATAGATCTCCAGGTGTTATTTTTGAACATGATAAAGGTAAGACGCATTCATCAGGCAAGATTTTATTCTCGTCACGTGTCATTCCTTACCGTGGTTCATGGCTAGACTTTGAGTTTGATCATCATGAGCATTTATATGTTCGAATAGATCGTCGTCGTAAACTTCCAGTTACAACATTGTTACGTGCAATGGGCTTATCTAGTAGTGAAATCCTTAGCACTTTCTTTGAAAGTTCAACGATTAAAATGAAAGCTAAATCTTGTGATTTAGGTATTAAGCCATCACGTCTTCGTGGCACGATTGCTGAATTTGATATCTTATCTGGTAAAGATGTTGTGGTTGAAAAAAATCGCCGTATTACTGCCAAGCATGTAAAGATTTTAGAAACTGCAGGCGTTAAAGTAATCAATGCGCCGTTTGAGTCTTTAATTGACAAAGTAATCTCTAACGATATCGTTGATACAGAAACTGGTGAAATTCTGATTGCAACTAATACAGTTGTTTCTGAAGAAGTTCTTGAAGTTCTTATTGCAAACAAAGTTAAGAAGTTTGATGTCTTGCATATTAATGAATCTGAAACGGGTGCTTATATTTCAGATACATTGCGCCTAGATAATACTGAAACTGAAATTCAAGCACGCATGAGTATTTACCATGTTATGCGTCCTGGCGAGCCTGCTACTGAAGATGCTGTAAACTTATTGTTTAACAACTTGTTCTTTAAGAACGATCGTTATGATCTTTCTAAAGTTGGTCGTATGAAGCTTAATCGTCGTTTAGGTGTTGAGTCTGAAACTGGCGAGCATGTATTAACCAATGATGACATCTTGAGTGTTATTAAGTTATTAATCAATATTAAAGATGGTAATGATTCTGTAGATGATGTTGATACACTAGCAAATCGTCGTGTTAGAGCGATTGGTGAAATGATTGAAAACCAGTTTAGAATCGGTTTAGTTCGTGTTGAAAAATCTGTAAGAGAGGGTTTAAATTTAGCAGAAACTGACGAGCTAACACCACAAGACTTGATTAACTCTAAGCCAGTGTCTGCTGCTGTTAGAGAGTTTTTCGGATCATCACAGTTGTCACAATTTATGGATCAAGTGAACCCTTTATCAGGTGTCACTCATAAGCGTCGTATTTCGGCCTTAGGTCCCGGTGGTTTAACACGTGAACGTGCTGGTTTTGAAGTGCGTGACGTACATCCATCGCATTACGGTCGT
>CAYYGB010000202.1:0-1888 GCA_964471285.1 uncultured Candidatus Thioglobus sp. | reverse complement strand
GCATTGCAACTACTCACAAATACCACCGATGTAATTCCAATGATTATTGCAATGTTTGTTAATTTATTATTAATTTTCATTTAAACCTCGCTATTTTTCTTATTCATTTCCCAATGAGTATTACCATAATCAATATATCGACAAGTGTTATAGGCTTCAAATTTCTCTTGCCATTTTCTATCTGGATCAAAATCTCTTTGATCTTCATAGTACATTGCAATGGCCTGAGATGCATAGCACGGATTAGATTGGATTAACACTCTTAGCTCATTTTTTGTCATACTCACCTTTGCACTATCCCTTTCCAGGTGACCAAATACGGTTTTCAAAAGCTTCATCTACTGGCGTCTCTGCGATATGATTTGTAAAATTACTCAGCATTTTTTGACTAATACCAACTAAAACATCAAATGCATGCGATGGCTCATAGTCGGCAGCAAGAAACTCCTTCATTTGTGTCTCACTAATAACGCCGCGATACTTTATTAATCTTTTGACATAAACACGTAATGCCTCTAGTTTTTTATCGTTAATCGGTATATCTATACGAATTGCCTCAATAACATCATCAGGCACTTTATGCATTTCGGATATTACAGAGTGTGCAGCCATACAATAATGACACTCATGAAAGTGACTAACCGTTAAAAGCACAACTTGTTGCTCTGTAGAATTTAGTCCACTTTTTTCAAAGATTCCAGATAAGGCAATATAAGCCTCAGCTAGTGCTGGTGATGTTGCCATCACTCCTATTATGTTTGGTACAAATCCAAACATACCTGCTACTGCATCTAATGTTGAATGAGATTCTTTTGGTGCTGATCTGTTATTATGAATAGGAAAATTTTTCATAATTATTACTCCTTATGTTAATTAAGCACTGTAAGTTGATTCTTTAAGTACTAAGTGGTATTATAGTTCTATGAATTTCTGTTGTCAAATTAAAATACCGAATGGTACTAAATAAATGAAATCTGAATCTTTAAATGCAATCAGAGGACGCCCTAAAACTTTAAATCGTGATCATGTATTAGATGTAGCTATGCACGCCTATTGGGAAGGAGGCGTAGATAATGTTTCTATAAATGAAATTTGCAAAAAAGCAAAAATTTCTAAACCAGGACTGTATCGTGAATTTGGAAATGAAGATGGCTTAAAAAAAGCAGCACTTGTTGCTTTTCATAAAAATGTGATAACACCTCTTTTAGAGATGGTAGCTTTTGATAGACCTTTTAAAGAGACACTTAATAATATTGTCATTATGGTAAGTTCAATAAATGACCATCAAGACGCTAAGGGTTGCCTCATGGTGAAAATGCTTCAATCACGCATGCGTATGGGTACGGAAACACGTAAGCAAATTGATCTATTCCAGGGGCAGATGTTAACCGCTTTTGAAGACTGGGTGGAGCGCTCAAAAGTAAAAGGTGAATTTTCTATAGAAATGTCGTCAAAATTTGCAGCTGCCTATATTCATGCACAGATAAATAATGCTTTGACGCAAATGGCAAAGGGTGATGATAAAGATAGTATAAGAGAAATATTGAGAATAGCGCTATCTGTATTACTGCGCTGATCAGACCCATATCTAAGTAAAAATTAAAGGAATGTAAAAATGTTTGAAGTGAAAATATCAGGAAATGATTTTGAAAAATGTACGGCCATACAAAAATTAATCGAAGAGGTAACCAGTGAAAATGGAATAACTATTGAATTGGAAATAGTAAAGGATATAGCAAAGATTATGCCAACACCTGAAGTTATTGTTAATGGAAAAATTGTTCATACAGGGGATATTCCAGATAAAAAAACTACCCTATCTTGGTTTAAGTCTTTGTGGTGTCCAACAGATAATAATTGTTGCTAATAAAATATAAAACTAATATGG
>CAYYGB010000201.1:0-1896 GCA_964471285.1 uncultured Candidatus Thioglobus sp. | reverse complement strand
TGGTGAAATTTTAGGTGATTCTCGTTTTCAATGGATTATTGATCCACTTGATGGCACCACAAACTATCTCCACGGCTTTCCTCAATATTCGGTGTCAATCGCGCTATATGTTAATAACGAAGCAACGCACGCGGTAGTTTACGACCCTTTTAAAGAAGAGTTATTTACTGCCTCTAAAGGTGATGGCGCTTATTTAAATGAACAAAGAATTCGTGTCACTAATACTAATGGCTTTGAAAACACATTGATCGGCACAGGATTTCCATTTAAAGTGCCACATCACCTAGATGCTTATCTTGGCATGTTTAAAGCTGTCCATCCTCAGGTTTCTGGTATTCGTCGTGCTGGTTCTGCAGCGCTTGATTTAGCTTATTTAGCGGCTGGTCGATTAGACGGATTTTGGGAAATTGAACTTAACATCTGGGACATAGCAGCAGGCGCTCTTTTAGTCAAAGAAGCAGGTGGCTATATTGGTGATTTCTCTGGTCGAGATAAGTTCTTAGAAACCGGCAACGTGGTTGCAGGTAATGAAAAAGTTTTTAAAGCCCTTTTAAAAACTATTCACCCGCATCTAACAGAAGATTTACAGCGCTAGCGTCAACTGCTCGCCATTGAGCGCTTTAGCTTTCTCACTCATTAGATAAACAATCGCTGGAGATACACTCTCTGGTGTTGGATTATTTTCAATATTTTCAGCTGGATAAGCTATTTGGCGCATTTTTGTACGCATGCGTTTTGGATCAAGAGAATTAACCCTAATATGAGTTTTTTCAAGCTCTTCTGATAGGGTCTTACTTAAACCTTCAATAGCAAATTTACTCACCCCATAAGCGCCCCAATAGGCACGTGCTGTGCGCCCTACTGACGATGATAAAAACAAGACTCGTGCATCGTTAGACTTACTCAGTGCAGGAATTAAAAATTGCGTGAGCATAAAAGGGGCATTCACATTAATTTGCATGGTTGAATACCACAGTTTTAGATCGTACTGTTCAATAGGCATCATGGTGCCAATAATACTGGCATTATGAATCAAGCCATCAAGCTGGCCAAAGTTATCTAGAATGTCTCTTTGTAATTGTTCGTAGTGTTCAGGAGTTGCACCTTCAAGATCTAGTGGGTACAAAATAGGTTCTGCGAATCCACTATCTATAACCTCATCATAAGCCGTTTCAAGTGAACCTAAGTCACGACCCAACATAATAACAGTGGCGCCTGCTTTGGCTAAATCAAGTGTCATTGCCTTTCCAAAACCACGATTAGCACCTGTTACCAAAATCACTTTGCCTTTTAACTCATCTTTAGTGATTGAATAATTGGTTGAAATTTCCATTAATCTAGCTCCTTTTTACTTTGCACACCGAGTTCTTTTAATTTTTCAGCACGACCAATTAAATTACCCTTGCCATCAGAGAGTTTTCCACGGGCATCTCTGTAGCTTTTTTGCGCTTTATCTAGGCTCTTTTCAATCTCATCCATGGATTTCATAAAGCCAAATAGCTTGTCATACATGGCACCTGCTTGGCGTGCAATTTCTTCAGAATTTTGGTTTTGTCGCTCAGTTTGCCAAATGTGATGTACTGTTTTTAAGCTCATCATTAAAGTTGAGGGGGAAACCAAGACTATGTTCTTTTTCAAAGCAAGGGTAAATAAATCAGGCTTTTGATCAAGTGCTACCAATAAAGCTGACTCAATAGGAATAAAGACAAAAATAAAGTCAAGGGTTAACACGCCTTCTAAATTTTCATACTCTTTGATGCTAATACCATTAATATGCGCTTCAACTGAACTGACATGCGATTTTAGTAGTGCCGCATTAGTTTGATCAGCAATGTAGTCTTTGTAGGCTTTTAAAGAAACCTTAGAATCAATAATAATATCTTTTTCATCAGGCAG
>CAYYGB010000200.1:0-1926 GCA_964471285.1 uncultured Candidatus Thioglobus sp. | reverse complement strand
TGCGAAGACGATATATGATGAAATCTTCAATACTTATACCATTGAAAAAGAATTGTCTAATATTGGTATTTACTCACTAGATATTTATCCAATATTGGGCAGTGTTAATAATAAAGCCAGGCTTGACAACGTGTTTAAACAATTTGATGTAGACACGATCTATCATGCAGCAGCGTATAAGCACGTGCCAATGGTGGAGTTTAATAATACCGAAGGGGTGAGTAACAATATTTTTGGCACACTTAATTGTGCACAAGCCGCGATTGATGCCAGTGTAGAAACTTTCGTGTTGATATCAACCGATAAGGCGGTGCGCCCAACTAATACCATGGGTGCGACTAAGAGAAGTGCAGAGCTAATATTACAAGCCTTGTCTGCTAAGCAAAGCGGTACAAAATTTAGCATGGTGCGTTTTGGTAATGTACTTGGTTCTAGTGGCTCTGTTATTCCACTATTCAAGCAACAGATTAAAGCCGGCGGGCCAATAACAGTAACGGATAAAGATATTATTCGTTATTTTATGACCATATCAGAAGCTGTGGAGTTAGTGATTCAAGCGGGTGCCATGGGAACCGGTGGTGATGTTTTTGTATTAGACATGGGTGAGCCTGTTCTAATTCAAGATTTAGCCGAAAAGATGATTCGTTTAACTGGGCTTGAGGTAAAAGATGAAGCGCATCCTGATGGAGATATTGAGATTAAATACACTGGCCTGAGAGCTGGTGAGAAGCTGTATGAAGAGCTACTGATTGGCGACAATGTAAGTGAGACAGATAATCCACTCATTATGCGTGCACAAGAAGAGATGCTAGCTTGGGGTGAGCTAAAGCCAGCATTAGATGAGCTAAATGGTGCAATCGAAAGTTGTGATCATGAGAAGCTACGTAAGCTTTTAATTCAAATTGTGCCAGATTTTAAACCGCAGTGTGAGATTAGTGATATTTTGTATGAGTTAAAAAGCGATAGCGCTTAACTATCTAAACGATAAATATTGACAACATTTTTATTAAGTCTCTAATAAAATAGATCCTTATTTTTGAATCTAAACATCTATTATGAGAGATTATCCCGCCACAACTGCCGAGTCACTTTTCCAAACTGCCATAGAGTGGGCATCTTTTCCAGGTGATTGGGTTATCTCAACGCTTGCCAATATGGACATAGGTGCTTATTTAGGCTTTGTTGAGTCAGATGTTGATGGTGTACTTTCAATAGCTATATCGGTAGTTTTAACCCCTCTAATCATCTTTTTACTTATCTACCCTTTTAAAAACCTGGTTGACGTGATTTTGCATTGCATGAGACACGAGCTAAAAAAAGATAGAATTAAGTGCAAAACTGGATTTGTTGTCTTGGTTTTATTCTTATCAGCCCTGGCAGTTAAGCAATATCCAATTGACCCTTGGATTCAAAATGGCTTGTTCGCTGCCTTTATAGCTTCATGGTTATTGTGGGTTTCACAGGGTAGATGGTTGAATAAGTAACATTGCGCCCCTATATAATCTAATTAGTAATTAAAACAAATTCAGAGGCCTGTAAAAATCCAGGTTTTTTTAACAATTAACACAGGCTCTTAGGCCAACTTAAGGAGAACAAATGACAATTAAAAAAGATGCGGTAGTTGAAATGCATTACACCCTAAAAAATGATGCTGGTGAGGTGATTGATTCATCAAAAGGCAAAGAGCCTATGCCATTTATCCAAGGCCACGGTAATATCATTCCTGGTTTAGAAAAAGCCCTTGAAGGAATGAAAGTTGGCGAAACTTGTGATGTCTCGGTAACACCTGAGGATGCATACGGTGTTCATCATAAAGAAGCCATTCAAGAGATTCCAAAAGAAGCTTTACAAGGCATTGATAAGATAGAAGTGGGCATGGAGCTACAATCTCAAGATGAACAGGGTAATCCATTTATCGTTCATGTT
>CAYYGB010000199.1:0-1950 GCA_964471285.1 uncultured Candidatus Thioglobus sp. | reverse complement strand
TAAAAACCCTTTTGCAGTGTTAGAACAATTAAAAAACTCAAACAAGGAATAAAAGATGGCTGTACAAAAAAGTAGAAAAACCCCTTCAAAAAGAGGTATGCGTCGTTCACATAATGCATTAACAAGTCCTGCATTATCAGAAGATCAAGAAACTGGTGAAACTCACTTACGTCACCACATCACTGCAGATGGTTACTACCGTGGCAAAAAAGTAATCAACACAACAGACGTTCAAGAAGTAGAAGCCTAGTAACTCCATGACTATCAAGGTATCAATTGATGCCTCAGGGGGAGATCATGGCATACCGGTTACAATCAAAGCGGGTATTAAAGCTCTGGGTAAATTTCAAGACCTACAATTAATTTTTGTAGGTGATCAATCAAGTATTGAGTCTGAAATTAGCAACCACTCTGTCTCTAAGAAAACTGCGTCCAGAATTCAAATTGTTCATACTACAGAAGTAGTATTAATGAATGAATCTCCTGCTATTGCGCTTCGCAAGAAGAAAGACTCTTCGATGCGCGTTGCTATCAATCTAGTTGACTCAAATACAGTAGATGCTTGCGTTAGCGCAGGCAACACTGGCGCCCTTATGGCGATTTCTCGTTTTGTACTTAAAACTATCAAAGGCATTGACAGACCAGCCATTATGGGGCGTATGCCGACGATGACAGGTCATACGCATATGCTAGATTTAGGTGCAAATGTCGATTCTAGTCCACAAGCATTACTTGAATTTGCCACCATGGGCTCTATTGCTGTTGAACAAACTGAAGGTATTTCAAAGCCAACCGTAGGTCTTCTAAATATTGGTGAAGAGGAGATGAAAGGTAATGAAAAAATCAAGAAGACTGCAAAGTTACTTCAATCATCAGGCCTCAATTACATCGGCTTTATTGAAGGTGATGACATCTACAAAGGTAGTGTTGATTTAGTCGTCTGTGATGGATTCGAAGGAAATATCGCGCTCAAAGCTAGCGAAGGTGTCGCTAGTATGATGAGTCACTATTTAAAGCGCGCTTTTACGCGCAACTGGCTAACTAAAATTGTCGCACTAATTGCCACTCCAGTCCTTAAAGATTTTAAATCTAGTCTAGATCCTGGAAAGTACAATGGCGCTAGCTTATTAGGCTTGCGTGGTATTGTGGTTAAAAGTCATGGTGGCGCTGATAGCGACTCATTCTTTATGGCAATCTCTGAGGCGTACACCGAAGTCAATGCTAAAATTATTGACAAGATATCTTCTCAAGTATCAATAGAATTAGAAAAAAATGAATAAATTTGCTCGAATTATAGGCACAGGAAGTTACCTGCCACCAACCATTGTTACTAATAATGACCTTTCTAAAACCATCGATACAACCGATGAATGGATTGTCACACGAACTGGTATTAAGCAACGTCACGTCGTTACCGACGAAAGCACTTGTGATTTAGCCGAGAATGCATCGAAAAAAGCGCTGGAGATGGCCGGTATAGACGCTTCTGAACTCGATTTAATCATTCTTGCTACTACCACACCTGATAAGATTTTTCCAGCAACTGCAACCATGTTACAAAAAGCCATTGGCGCTTCATGCCCTGCTTTTGACTTACAATCTGTTTGTTCTGGCTTTATTTTTGCACTAACAACTGCTGAGCAATATATAAAAACCGGTGCCGCTAAGAATGTTTTGGTAGTGGGTAGTGAAACCATGTCAAGAATTGTTGATTGGAATGATCGTTCAACGGCCATTCTTTTTGGTGATGGTGCTGGCGCTGTCGTTTTAAGTGGTAGTGAAGAAACTGGAATCCTACATTCTAAATTATTTAGTGATGGCAACTATTTATCCTCTTTACACGTTAATAACAACTTTATTAACGAAACAGGCTTTATTGAAATGGCGGGCAATGAAGTTTATAAAATTGCAGTCAACCGTTTATCTGAGCTAGCTGAAGAGACATTAAAT
>CAYYGB010000198.1:0-1971 GCA_964471285.1 uncultured Candidatus Thioglobus sp. | reverse complement strand
ACACTTTCTTGAGTTTGATCAATCGCTGCTTGTAGCATTTCACGCTCTGGTGCAAACCAAAATCCGTTATAAACCATCTCAGCGTATTTTGGCATAAGCTCATCTTTAAGATGTGCCGCTGCACGATCCAATGTAAGACTCTCCATAGCGCGATGCGCTTTAAGCATTACCGTGCCAGCTGGCGTTTCATAACAACCACGTGATTTCATACCCACAAACCGATTTTCAACAATATCATCACGACCAATGCCGTGTGCACCAGCGCGCTGGTTCAAAACTTCCATTACGGTAGCTGGGCTCATGGCTTGGTTATCAATGGCGATAATATCGCCTCGTTTGTAAGTTAGCTCAATATATTCTGCTTTATCTGGTGCATTCTCAGGAGAAACTGTCCAACGCCACATGTCTTCTTCTGGCTCAGCCCAAGGGTCTTCTAAAATATCGCCTTCATAAGAAATATGTAGTAGGTTTGCATCCATTGAGTACGGAGATTTTTTGTCTTGCTTTTGGTAATCGATTTCAATACCGTGACTTTCAGCATAGCTCATTAACGATTCACGCGACGACAAGTCCCACTCACGCCATGGTGCAATGATTTGAATATCTGCATCTAGTGCATAAGCGTTTAATTCAAAACGGACTTGATCATTACCCTTACCTGTCGCGCCATGTGAAATAGCATCTGCACCCACTTCACGGGCAATTTCTACCAAGCGTTTAGAGATTAAAGGACGAGCAATAGAAGTACCTAGTAAATACTCACCTTCATAAATAGCATTCGCTCTAAACATAGGGAAGACGAAATCACGAGCAAATTCTTCGCGTAAATCTTCAATATAGATTTCTTTAACGCCTGAAGCTTTGGCTTTAGCACGCGCTGGTTCAACTTCTTCACCCTGACCAATATCAGCGGTAAAAGTGACCACTTCACATTGGTAAGTGTCTTGCAACCATTTAACAATAATGCTTGTATCTAATCCGCCTGAATAGGCTAGTACTACTTTATCCATTGTTCTTCCTTGTGCCCTCTTGAGCCGTGTTTTTTTCAAAATTAATTATTTTTACCAGGAGTATTTCATGGTGTTGATTAACCACTTCGACACGCCACTCACCTGTCCATGTGTGCCAAATATTTTTACTTGACCAAACACGCCAACGATCACCTTTAATATCAAAGCTAATTTCAGCCTTAACTTTACCCTTATAAATCCAGCGATGCGTGATCTTGTCACCAGCTAGATGTCGAATATTGGTAAAGAAATAGATTTTACCTAAAGAATCATCTGCTTCAGTAATTATCTTAGCAGGCTGTCTATCGACGATAGAGGTAGAAAAAACAGCCTGGGAAATATTTTTATGCGGCCATAAAGCCATCACCGACTGCGCCCAAACTACCAACAACAACACCATTAATTTTTTTATCACTTCACCCAATCCACTATATGTAATTCAATTTCATCTTCGTCAATTTTATCATCTGAAAACGTTCGACCGCGTACTGAAATTCCAGCTAAATGAACCGACTGAGGATCTTTACTAATCAGAGGGTGCCAATCAAATAAAGGCTTTCCTTCATGCAATAAACGGTAAGCACAAGTATTTGGCAGCCAGTTAAATTTTTCACCCCAGTCTGGGTAGATAGTTAGGCAATCAGGTACAAATTTTTGTCGATTATCATAATGCGGGCATTGGCAAGTTTCTTCATCCATGTAATGACAAACCACATCCGTGAAATAAATATCGCCCGAGTCTTCGTCTTCAAGCTTATGCAAACAACAGCGTCCACAGCTGTCACATAAAGACTCCCACTGTGTACGACTCATCTCATCTAAGCTGTGTGTTTCCCAAAATTTTAATTCTGTATCTGGCATAGCTTTATAAAGACCCCCCAACAAGATATGTCAAAATTTTCTTACCCTCAGCATTTCCTTTTCGCGCTGATACACCGGCCCAATAATAAGCCTTTTGATA
>CAYYGB010000197.1:0-1985 GCA_964471285.1 uncultured Candidatus Thioglobus sp. | reverse complement strand
AGGCTTAAATTCTCTAAATCCACTTAAAATTTCTTTATCCGTTAGCTCATCTAGCTGGAACTCGCGAATACCGGGAGAATCAATCAAATCACCACCTGAGGGGATATGATAAAGCGTGGTATTGGTGGTGGTGTGTTTGCCGAGTTTGCTCTTGGTGGATATTTCATTAACTCGCAGATTTAGATCTGGAATTAGCTCGTTAATCAGTGAAGATTTACCCACGCCTGATTGGCCTAGAAATATGTGAGTTTTATCATTCAGCTGGGCTTTAAATTCAGCAATATTAGTTTGCTCTTTAACACTCAAATAATGCACCGAATATCCTACCGATTCGTACATGGAAAAATCGTATTTCACTTGTTCAAAATTATCGGATAATTCGATTTTATTAACCACGATATTAATTGGCAAATTGGCATTCTCAGCCACCACCAAATATCGATCAATCAGTTCAAACTGATAATGCGGCTCAATCGCTACCACCAGCCATAGCTCGTCAATATTAGCGGCAATAAGTTTTTGTGATCGGGTGAGTGAATTATCACGCTTGAGTAGGGCGGTAACCACCCCTTCTTGATTATCCGTCGTTTGAAAAACTACCTGATCACCCGCAACAGAAAGCTCAATATTGCGCCTGCCTGTGCATTGGAACAACTCGCCAGACTCGCTCTCAACTAATAGGCGTTGGCCATAGCGAGTAATCACTAGGCCAGTTTGTGCATGGCTAGTGTCTATTTCTAGTTCGTCTTGATCATCCGCAGCTCGATTAGCTCTAGCAATACGCTCGGCTTGGATTTTTTCGATGCGCCATTTTTGGCGCCGTGTTAGGCTCAATTATTCCTGGAATTTGTAATACTTTTTATTTAAGTAATCCAGCACCGCTTTTTCCTCATCCGGGAACCAGCCAAGATTAAAGTTTGAAGCGCACATACTTACTTGGCGACTTAAATCAGAAAATTTAGCCATCTTGGAACTGTCACGTGTGTAGAAAGCATCATCATGCGTAATTATATGGCAGGCAACACAAGATTCTTCGTGAAGTTCTTTACCTTCTTCGTTGGCAAGTGCTAGTGAGCTAGCAAGTAATGCGGTTGTTAATAGTAGTGTTTTCATCATCTGTCTCCTATAGTATGCTTTTAAGTATACCAATTATTTTATTAAAATGAAAAACTCTAAAGCCTAGATTACGCTATTTTTTTAGGTGATTAATTCGAATCGAAGCACTCGGATGCGAATCATGAAAAGCTGAATAAAGCCTATCAGGTGTTAGCGTTGATGCGTTATCACGATAAAGCTTCACCAAGCTTGAAATCAAATCATCTGCATGGGTATGTTTAGCGGCAAAGCTGTCTGCTTCAAACTCATGCTTGCGTGATAGCGCATTGCTAATCGGTGAGATAAAAAAGCTAAATACAGGCAAGGTTAGCATGAACAAAACCAGCGCCGTATGGTTAGAGGCGGTTTCAATACCGAGCCCGTTAAAAAACCACAGCTGTGTAATCAAATAACCCAGCAAAGCCAAACCTAATAAAGAGATAGCAAAAGAAGAAATCATATGCTTGCGGATATGCTTATGATGAAAATGCCCCAGCTCATGCGCCAAAATCGCCTCTACTTCCTTATCTTCCATGCCTTCAAGGAGTGTGTCAAAAAACACAATACGCTTGTTTTTGCCAATGCCAGTAAAGTAGGCATTGCCATGAGAAGAGCGCTTAGAGCCATCCATTACAAACACGCCATCACTCTTAAAACCGGTGCGAGCAAGTAGATTGTCAATCTTGGCTTTAAGCTCAAGATTATCCAACGATTTAAATTTGTTAAAAATAGGCGCGATATAAGTTGGGTATAGCCAAAACATTAAAAGCGAGAAGCTTGTTAATACCAGCCAAACATAAGCCCACCAGTATTCACCCATTTCATTCATTAGCCACAAAATAGTACCAATAAGTGGTAAGCCGATAACCAACATCAAAACAAGCTCTTTA
>CAYYGB010000196.1:0-1988 GCA_964471285.1 uncultured Candidatus Thioglobus sp. | reverse complement strand
CGTCATAGTTTAAATCACCATCTTGCATAGATTTCATTAAGTCTTCCATACCAACAATATCAGCACCGGCTGCTTCAGCTTTAGCAACGTTTTCGCCTTGCGTAAATACCGCAACACGAACAGTTTTACCAGTACCATTTGGAAGTACAACTGCACCACGTACATTTTGGTCAGATTTCTTAGAATCAACACCAAGATTTACACTTACATCAATAGACTCATCAAATTTAGCAGTTGCACAGTCTTTAATCAATGCCAAAGCATCTTCAATTGCGTAACGCTTACCAATTTCTACTTTAGAAGCAATGTCTTTTTGTTTTTTAGTTAAGTTAGCCATCTGATTAACCCTCCACCGTAATACCCATAGAACGGGCTGTACCAGCAATAATAGTAACTGCTGCTTCCATATCATTTGCATTAAGATCTTTCATTTTGATCGCAGCAACTTCTTCTAATTGAGCACGTGTAATATTGCCAACTTTATCAGTATGAGGAACGCCTGAACCTTTTTTGATTCCCGTTACTTTTAAGATTAACAATGCTGCAGGTGGCGTCTTAGTGATGAATGTAAAACTACGGTCACTATAAACTGTAATGATTACAGGTACCTTCATACCTTTATCAATTTCTTGAGTTTTAGCGTTAAACGCCTTACAAAACTCCATGATGTTTACACCATGTTGACCTAGTGCAGGACCAACTGGGGGTGAAGGATTAGCTTCTTGTGCAGGCACCTGAAGCTTAATATATGATTCAATTTTTTTAGCCATTCTAACTTCCTTGAGGGGTCTCCTCATTTGGGTACAAGCGCCTATTAAGCTCCCCGTTCAACTGACGACTTAAAGTCGTTATTATTATGTTTTACTTACTTGAGCAAATTCAAGCTCAACCGTAGTAGCACGGCCAAAGATCAATACTTCAATCTTAAGAACACTCTTATCGTAATCTACCGCTTCAACAGTTCCGTTAAATTCATTAAACGGACCATCTACAATCAAAATTTCTTCACCAGGCTGGTAAGCAACTTTAGGTTTAGGTTTATCAGCACCTTCTTGGACACGAGCCATAATACGATCTGCTTCGCGCTGCGTAATTGGTGAAGGCTTACCCGAAGATCCACCAATAAAACCAATTACGTTATTCGTATTTTTGACTAGCAACCAACTTGGCTCAGTGAGTTCCATACTGATTAGCATATAACCAGGGAAAAATTTACGCTCAGCCATTTTTTTCTGACCATCTTTCAGCTCGACAACTTGCTCAGTTGGAACCATCACTTCGCTGATTAGATCTTCAAGACCCTCTCTAACAACAGCATCTTCGATTGCGATTTTTACCTTAGCTTCATATCCGCTTCTAGCATGAAGTACGTACCATCTTTTAGCCATCTATAACTCTCTTAATTTGTTAATAATTGAACCATCCATGAAAAGAATGCATCAACTATCCATAAGAATATAGCAACAATTACAACAGCCACCATAATCATACCTGTCGTCTTAACAGTTTCATCACGCGTAGGCCATACAACCTTACGTAATTCAATTTTGGTTTCGTTAATAAAAGTGCTTAACCGTTTACCTTGGGGTGATTTGAAAAATATCAAACCAGCAATTACCAACCCTACTAATAAAAGTAATACTTTATATAGTGTCGTTACCAATCCCAAAGGGTCTAAATAAAACACAACAAGAGAAGCAACCACTATAAGGATTGATAAATTCATTCCTAGTGATGATTCTTTTGTCTGACCTTCTATTGTTTTACTCACATTACACCTTTTAACATGGCAGGCGAGGAGGGACTCGAACCCCCAACCAACGGTTTTGGAAACCGCCACTCTACCAATTGAGCCACTCGCCTATAAACTTCAAAGGCTCGGACATAAGTCCGAGCCAAATTTTGTTAGTTCTTATTAAGCTTTTAGCTTAATATTAATCCGTAACCTTAGAAACAACACCCGCACCTACAGTACGACCACCTTCTCT
>CAYYGB010000195.1:0-1991 GCA_964471285.1 uncultured Candidatus Thioglobus sp. | reverse complement strand
ACCCTCTTTGTCTATATTTAGCAAATACACTAAGCAATGTGCATTATTTGATTTACCTTTCTTATTTAAAAACCCGCAAGCACTTTATTGTTTCACAGACTCAGAAAAAGGTCAGGCACTTCTAGGCGCTACTGACAAAAAAGGCATTAAAGGTTTAGGCTATTGGCTTAACGGCATGAAGCAAATTTCTGCCAATCATCCTTTAATCCAACCTGAAGATGCCAAAGGTTTGAAATTTCGCATCATGAGTTCTGATGTACTAAAAGCACAATTTGAAGCAGTTGACGCCAATCCACAAAAAATGGCTTTCTCAGAAGTTTATAACGCATTAGCAATGGGTGTTATTGACGGTCAAGAAAACACCTGGTCTAACATTCGCTCTAAAAAATTCTTTGAAGTTCAAAAAGATACTACCGTCTCTAATCACGGTGTTTTAGAGTATGCCTTGGTAACAAACAAACGTTTCTGGAACAGTCTACCTACTGATATTCGCATGCAGCTAGACCAAATCATTACAGAAGTTACTGCTGAAGTAACACGCTTTGCACTTGAAGCGGCGGTTAACGATATGAAAACTGTTGCCGACTCTGGAAAAACCAATATCCACACACTGACTGATGCGCAAAAACAACAATGGGTTACTGCTATGAAGCCAGTTTGGGCTCAATTTGAAGATCAGGTTGGTAAAGATAATATTGCCGCAGTTCAACAATGTAACGCTAAGAACTAGTCAATATAAAAACAACAAAGCCACTCATGTCAAAACTGGGTGGCTTTTTTTATTATGAACTTTTCCAAGATCTTAAATAAAATTGAAGAGTGGCTAATTACTTTGCTATTAGCTGCAATGACTCTAATCACTTTTTCCCAAGTGATTGCTCGCTATGTTTTTAATTCTGGCGCTGTTTGGGCACTAGAGGTAACCACTTACTTATTTGCTTGGTTGGTTCTTTTGGGTGCCTCTTACGTGATCAAAAGTGGTTCGCACATTGCTGTGGACAGTATGGTGAATCTATTTTCAAAAGAGAAGCGAAGGCTTATTGCAATTTTTGCAATTTCGGCCTGCATGATATTTGTAATACTGATGTTTATTGGTAGCTATGAGTACATTAGCTTATTAAAAGAAATTGAAGTAGAGTTGGAGGATTTGCCCGTACTGGAATGGCAGGCAAAAATCATTCTACCTTTGGGTTTTGCTCTGATGTTTTATCGATTAGTGCAAGTGATGATGGATGTGCTTAATCACAAAATCAACACCATGCATTTCGATAGCGACAAAGAATAACCCAATGGTAATCTTTACACTATTTGTTATGTTGTTTGGCCTAATGGCTCTGGGTGTTCCGGTTGCCTTTGCATTAGGATTATCTAGTGTTAGTGTTATTTTATTTTTTGGTGATGAATCGCTAGCCTCACTCTCTGCTCATTTATTTGGCTCAATGGAGCATTACACGCTGATGGCCATTCCATTTTTTATACTGGCCTCTTCGTTTTTATCCAAAGGTGGCTCGGCACAACGCTTGGTGGACTTCGCCATTGCGAGTATCGGCTGGGTAAAAGGCGGCCTACCAATGGCATCAGTCTTGGCATGCATGATGTTTGCTGCTGTTTCTGGCTCTTCGCCCGCTACCGTTATTGCCATTGGCTCGATTGTTATTGCTGGCATGGTTAAAGAAGGCTACCCACAATCTTACGCTGCGGGTGTAATTAGTTCAGCTGGTACCATGGGCATTCTGATTCCTCCTTCAATTGTTATGGTGGTTTACGCCGCTGCTACAGAAGTATCTGTTGGTAGAATGTTTTTAGCAGGCGTTATCCCTGGCTTAATCATTGGCTCGATGATGCTTGTTGCTATTTATGTAACAGCTCGAGCAAAAGGCTACCCTAGCGTACCTTTCAAAGGCATTGGATACCTAACAAAATCTTTTACCAAGGCCTCAGGCGGCCTGTTCTTGGTTGTTATCGTCATGGGTGGTATTTATGGCGGTGTA
>CAYYGB010000194.1:0-2011 GCA_964471285.1 uncultured Candidatus Thioglobus sp. | reverse complement strand
TGAGCAAATGACAAAAGGTAAAGTTAAAGGCAAAACGGGCTCATTAACAGCGCTACCAATTATTGAAACACAAGGTGGCGATGTATCAGCATTCGTACCAACTAATGTAATTTCAATTACAGATGGTCAGATTTTCCTAGAAACTGATTTGTTTAACGCTGGTATTAGACCTGCGATTAACGCTGGACTTTCAGTATCACGTGTTGGTGGTGCAGCTCAAACAAAGATTATTAAGAAGCTAGGTGGTGGTATTCGTCTAGATTTAGCGCAATATCGTGAATTAGCAGCTTTTGCTCAATTCGCTTCAGACTTAGATGCTGAAACTAAAGCGCAAATTGATCGTGGTCAAAGAGTAACAGAACTAATGAAGCAAGATCAATATAGACCTTTGTCTGTTGCTGAATTAGCGACGTCACTGTTTGCTGCAAACTCTGGCTCATTAGATGATCTTGAAGCTAACAAAGTGGTTGATTTTGAAAAGGCACTACTGACATACATGGGTTCTAATCAAACAGCATTAATGGATACCATTAATGAAACGGGCGATTACAACGATGATATTTCTAATCAATTGCAAGCAGCGATTGACGATTTTAAGGCAAACCACACTTGGTAAACAAATAATATGGCAGCTGGAAAGGAAATTAGAACGCAGATTGCGAGTATTAAAAATACTCAGAAGATCACATCGGCCATGGAAATGGTGGCAGCGTCTAAAATGAAAAAAGCCCAAGAAAGAATGATCGCATCGCGCCCTTATTCTGAAAAAATCACTCAGGTGATTGGACACTTGGCAAACGCACATCCAGAGTTTGAGCATCCTTATATGAAAGAGGCTGGCGAACTTAAACGTGTTGGTATTATCATCATCTCTAGTGATAGAGGGTTATGTGGTGGTTTGAATACCAACTTATTTAGAAGCCTGTTGAAAGAAGTGGCCAATTATCAAGCTAAAGGTATTGAAGTTGATATCTGCACAGTTGGTAAAAAAGCAGCCTCTTTTTTCAAAAATACAGGTTTAAACATTAAGGCAGTATTAACAGACCTTGGTGATGCACCACATTTTGACGATCTTTTGGGTACAGTGAAAGTTATGTTAGATGCTTATGACAATGGTGAGATTCAGCAATTGTCAGTTGCCTATAACAGATTTCAAAACACCATGACCCAAGTGCCAACAACCGCACAGCTTATTCCAATGGTAGCAGTTGAAGACGATAGCATGAGCCACCGTTGGGATTATATTTATGAGCCTGATGCAGAAGTGGCATTAAGTGCTTTATTGGTCAGATACATCGAGGCAATTGTTTATCAAGGCTTGGTTGAGAATATCGCTTGTGAGCAATCATCTAGAATGATCTCAATGAAGAGTGCGACTGACAATGCAGGCGATATGGTTGACGAATTAGAATTGGTTTACAATAAGGCAAGGCAAGCAGCAATTACTCAGGAAATTTCTGAAATTGTTAGTGGTGCGGCAGCAGTATAGAATTAAACAACATAGTATTAAAAAAGGATAAGAAAATGAGCAGCGGAAAAATTACACAAATTATTGGTGCGGTTATCGATGTCGAATTTCCGGCAGACAATATTCCAAATATTTATGATGCCTTAATGGTTACGGAAACGGGTCTAACATTAGAGGTCCAGCAACAATTAGGTGACAATACGATTCGTGCTATTGCAATGGGTGGATCTGAAGGCCTAAAGCGTGGCATTGAAGTGACTAATTCAGGCGCTCCTATTCAAGTTCCGGTCGGTACTAAGACACTAGGCCGTATTATGAATGTATTGGGTCAGCCTATTGATAACGCTGGTGACATTGGTGAAGAGGTCAACTGGGCTATTCACCGTCCGGCACCTGCTTACGATGAACTTGCTCCCGCTGCAGAATTATTAGAAACAGGTATTAAAGTAATCGACTTAGTATGTCCATTTGCTAAAGGTGGTAAAGTTGGTTTGTTTGGTGGTGCTGGTGTTGGTAAGACCGTTAACATGATGGAGCTAATTC
>CAYYGB010000193.1:0-2016 GCA_964471285.1 uncultured Candidatus Thioglobus sp. | reverse complement strand
TTGGTGTATCGGTTTCTCAAATAAATCTACTTATTGATACGATGATTGCTTCTGTTTTAGTTAGTGGTAGCGTTTCTTGGTTGTATTATTCTGATCGTTTACTGGAGCTGCCCTTGGCACTTATTGGTATTGCTTTAGCTACAGTGGCGCTTGCAAAACTGAGTAAGCATTATGCCAACAAAGATCATCAGCAATTTACTCGCACCATTGATTATGCATTAAAAATCGGTTTAATTTTGGGCCTGCCTGCTTGTGCGGGTTTAATACTGCTCGCTGAGCCTTTAATAGTTAGTTTATTTCAATATGACGCTTTCACTGTATTTGCTGCACAGCAATCTTCCCTAAGCTTAATGGCTTACGGGTCAGGCTTAGTAGCTTTTATTATGGTTAAAATTTTAGCGCCGGTTTTCCTAGCAAGAGGCGACACCAAGACTCCGGTAAAGGCAGGCGTTGTTGCTATGCTTTCAAATGTTTTTTTAAACGGCATTCTGGGTTATTATTTTGATCATGTTGGTCTGGCAGTAGCTACGTCAATTTCTGCTGTGATTAACGGATCACTCCTATATTACTATTTAAGAAAACAATCAATTTTTACTTTTTCTCATGATTTAATCAAAATATTTTTTAAAGTTTTAGTGGCAAGCTTTATAATGGTGATCTTTATTTTGAACTTTGATCAAACACATAGCGCCTATATCAATGCCGATGCATTTTCTAGGATTACAACGCTTCTCACCACTGTTTGTTTGTCAGCGTTCATTTACTTTTTAAGCCTAAGAATGTTAGGTATCAGGATGAGAAAATTATGAATACTGTAAATTGTGTAAAACTTAACAAAGAACTCGAAGCGCTAGATCGTGCGCCCTACCCAGGGGAGTTAGGACAAAGAATTTTGGCCAATGTCTCTAAACAAGGCTGGCAACAATGGCTTGAGCATCAAACAATGGTTATCAATGAAAACAATTTAAGCATGATGGATCCTGATGCTCAAAAATATCTCAAAGAACAAATGGACAAGTTTTTCTTTTCAGAAGAAGGTGCAGATGATGTTCAAGGCTACACACCTAAATCATAATGGCTAATTTATTTATCGTCGCTGCTCCTTCTGGTTGTGGCAAAACTTCTTTAGTTAAAGCGCTTATTGAAAAAACTGAAGGCTTATGCGTTTCAGTTTCTCATACAACTCGTCAATCGCGTCCTGGTGAAGAGCACGGTAAAAATTACTTCTTTGTTTCTCAACAAGAGTTTGATCAAATCAATCAAGACAATGGTTTTATTGAGTCTGCGCAAGTTTTTGATAATTACTATGGTAGCGCCAAACAAACAGTTAAAGATTTATTAGCTAGTGGCACGGATGTTATTTTGGAAATTGATTGGCAAGGCGCTAGACAAGTTAAAGAAACGTTTAAAGAGGCTATTGGTATCTTTATTCTTCCCCCTTCTGAGCAGGCTCTACGTGAACGCCTAACGGATCGAGGGCAGGACGATAAATCCATTGTTGACAGGCGCATGCGTGATGCTGTTAGTGAAATGAAACATTACAACGAATTTGACTACTTAGTAATTAACGATGATTTTGAAGTGGCATTAGAAGATTTATCTAAGATAATTCATACTCAGAGACTGCAACTTTCACAACAATCTTTAAAGTATCAAACCTTGCTTAACTCATTGATTTAACCTATAATATTAATCCTTGATAATATTTACTTTTTTTAAATGAGCTCAAAGTTAGCCCTACCAAAAACCAGCACCTCAAACTCTCTAGGTGTTCAAAAATATCCACCCATACTCACTGCTGAGCAAGAGCATGAATTAGCTATAAAACTCTATGAAGATCATGATTTAGATGCCGCAAGGCAACTGGTCTTGTCACACATGCGTTTTGTTGCTTTTATTGCGCATGGTTATAAAGGTTATGGCCTTGAGCAAGAAGACCTTATACAAGAAGGCACTATTGGCTTAATGAAAGCAGTTAAGCGTTTTAATCCCAATAAAAATGTACGCTTAGCGTCA
>CAYYGB010000192.1:0-2028 GCA_964471285.1 uncultured Candidatus Thioglobus sp. | reverse complement strand
ACTCCTCTTACCAGGATGAAAACCTGGGGTCCTAACCGATAGACGAAGGCGACATAACATTTCTACTACTTCTGGTGGAGCTAAGCGGGATCGAACCGCTGACCCCGTCGCTGCCAGCGACGTGCTCTCCCAGCTGAGCTATAGCCCCAAAACTTGGTGCGTAGCAAAAGAGGTAAATTATAATGCTGAAGTTAAATTAGTCAAGCTATTATTGGTAAAATAATTGTATGAAACTACAAACCTTTAAAGAAAAAACTTACTCACTTGATATTATGTATCACCTGGGTACCTACGAAAACTCTATTCACTTTATTTTCGATCATGAAAGTAAAACTTGTGCCATTATCGATCCTGCTTGGCATGCTGATCTTTTTATCAACTACGCTGAAGAAAAAGGCTACAAGATTACTGATATTTGGCTAACCCACTGGCATGGAGATCATACTAATGCAGCTGATGAAATTGCACAAAAGACTGGTGCCAAAATCACTGCTGGTATTAATGAGCTACCTTATTTAGATATTAAGCATGATTTGTCGACTGTTAACGACGACGACGTCATCAGCCTTGGTGGCACTACTGCAAGAATTATCAATACACCCGGGCATACTGCTGGTGGTGTTTGCTATTTATTAGATGGCCATATTGTTGCAGGTGACACATTGTTTGTTTAGGGTGCTGGCCACTGTAGTCTTCCGGGTGCAAGTATTAGCGAGCTTTATGACTCCATGCAAAAGCTTAAAAAGGTTGATGATAATGTCATGCTTCATTGTGGACATGATTATGGTTGCAAAATTAACACGACGATGGCCGAGCAAAAATCTGGCAATGCGTATTTACTATTAGATAGTGAGGCTGACTTTACCAGTTTCGTACAGGGTATGTCAAAAGGATTAGTCGCCTATCCTACTGAAGCGCTGACTTTAAAAGAAGTTAAAGCCATGTTATGATTGGATTTTTTGGTGGTTCATTTGATCCTGTGCACTTTGGACATTTGAAAAATGCACAACAAATTAAGAATGAGCTTAATTTATCTGAGCTATTTTTAATGCCATGTCGAGAGCCTGTTCATAAATGTAAGCTAATTTTTTCCACAGAACAGCGCCTTCAAATGCTACAAATGGCCATAGAAGACTTTTCAGAACTTAGCTTAGATACTCGAGAAATTAACAGAAAAA
Organism: uncultured Candidatus Thioglobus sp.; assembly: GCA_964471285.1. Classification (GTDB taxonomy): domain Bacteria; phylum Pseudomonadota; class Gammaproteobacteria; order PS1; family Pseudothioglobaceae; genus Thioglobus_A. The sequence goes on along the minus strand of CAYYGB010000192.1, from coordinate 850 downwards.
GTGAATCTTATAGTATTGACTCACTTAAAGAAATTGCACTAGAGTTTCCAGAAGAGATTATTTGCTTGATTATTGGCATGGATAGCTTTAACCAATTATCTAGCTGGAAAGACTATCAAAAATTTCATCAATATTGTCATTTGATCGTTCTAGCAAGACCTGGAGAGAAAAATGAGCAAAATTATGCTGAATTTACACTCACCCAGAATCCTAAAGACCTTCTTAGCAAGAGTGCAGGTCTAGTTTATTTTGCAAAAACAGACCTTCATGATGTTTCTTCAAGTGATATTCGCGGTATTCTGTTTGAAACTTCGCAAGAGGGTAAAATACACGCACAACAGAGCTTGGATGAATTAATTCCAAAGCGTATTATTAACTATCTACAAAAATTATGAGCCTAAACCTAGAAGAGCAACTTAAAGTTGTCACAGATACTATTGACGAATTAAAAGGCGAAAATATCGTCACCCTTAAAGTGCTTGACCAAAGTGCTGATATTGAAGCTATTGTTGTTGCAACAGGTCGCTCTATTCAGCATGTTCGTGGTATTGCTAATAATATCAAAATTGAAGCTAAGCGCTTAGGTATGAAAGTATCTGGCATTGAAGGTACTGAAACTGGACATTGGGTATTAGTTGATTTAGCAGAAGTGGTTGTTCATTTGATGACTGAAAAGACTAGAGAATTCTACAAACTAGAAAGACTTTGGTCTGGTGCTGAAATTGAAAGTGATATTGAAACCTTAACCAGCTAAACATCCATGAAGATTAATCTGGTTGTGATTGGCAAAAAAATGCCAGATTGGATACAGACCGGAATTAATCATTATCAAAAACAACTCCCTACTCAG
>CAYYGB010000191.1:0-2031 GCA_964471285.1 uncultured Candidatus Thioglobus sp. | reverse complement strand
TTTTCAGCAGTAGTCTTGGCATTGTCTTCGTTTAAATCTTCAGGCTTAAAGGTTGGATTGTGTGCAAGAATTGAATCAAACACGCTAATACGATTAAATGACTTAGAGAAGTCAAAATCATCACCTTGATAATGAATTGTGTCGCTGCCACAAACATCCACAGCAATGCCGCGAAATAGTTTTTCAGTCAAATCCATCAGATCATGATAGGTAGCATAAGCTTGATAAAACTCAATCATGGTGAATTCTGGATTATGGCGTGTTGACAAGCCCTCGTTTCTAAAATTACGATTTATTTCAAACACTCGATCCATGCCACCAACTACCAAACGCTTTAAGTAAAGCTCAGGTGCAATACGTAAAAACATCGGCATATCTAATGCATTGTGGTGTGTTTCAAACGGTTTAGCAGTGGCGCCACCAGGGATGGTTTGCAACATGGGCGTTTCCACTTCCATGAAATCTGCTTCATTAAAGAAATTACGAATGTAGGTCACAATCGCACTTCGGCGCTTAAACGTGTTTCGCGCTTGTTCATTGGTAATTAAATCTACATAACGCTGGCGGTATCTAGTTTCTTGATCAGACAGGCCGTGGAATTTTTCAGGCAATGGCCTTAATGATTTGGTGAGTAGTTTAATACTATCAACACGCACTGAAAGCTCACCTACATTGGTTTTAAACAAGGTGCCCGTTGCTGCTAAGATATCACCAATATCCCATTTTTTAAATTGTTCGTTGTAAAAGCCTTCGGGTAATTCATCACGCGTGGCGAATATTTGGATTTTTCCGCTAGAATCTTGAATAGAGGCAAAACTTGCTTTACCCATGACACGTTTGAGCATCATGCGCCCTGCAATCGAAACCTTAATTGATTTCTCTTCTAAGTCTTCTTTAGAAAATTGATTGTAATCATCAGCTAGGTTTTGCGCCAAATGTTCAGGTTTAAAATCATTAACAAATGGATTGCCCGCTTTTCTTAATAGATCTAGTTTTGATTTTCTTTCAGAAATTAACTTGTTGTCGTCTTGATTGCTCATAAGGTTTATTGGGGTGTTTTTTGCTCTAATTCTTGTTGTGCAAGTGATTTAGCTTTGGTTAAATCTTGCTCTGCCTGGGTCGTCTTACCCATGCGCTTTAGTAAAGTGCCACGATTATAATAGGCTTGATAAAAATTTGCATCCAATTCAATGGCTTTATTTAAGTCTTGCAATGCTAAATCATCTTTAGCGGTTTTAATATAGGCATTTCCACGATTATAAATGGCTGCTATATAATCTGCATCTAAATTAATTGCCTGTGAATAAGCATTAATAGCTTCATCGCTTTGCTCTAGACGATCATAACAATTACCCAGATTATTAAACGCACCACTGTCTGTTTTTTTGAGTGAAATGGCTTGTTCAAAATATTCAACTTCAGAGCGAAAATTTTATTTTTCTTGCTCTAAATAAGCCAAGCAAAAATAAGCCTCGGCACTGTTTGGATTGGCTTTAATGGCACTTGACATGCTTTCAACCGCTAAATCATTATTACCTTGTAATTGATGAAGGCTTCCCAAGCTAAGATGCGCATTAGCTTTAAGAGCTTCATCTGCATCTACATGATTAACCAGCCCATTCCATGCTTGAATAGACAATGAAAGATCGCCATTTTTCTGATGTGTATAGGCGCTAACCATTAAATCACTTAATTGTGTTTTTGTACTCATATCAGGCTGATGATTAATTTTCTAGTGTTGTTTCCACCGCGATGCTCATACAAATATAAGCCTTGAAATTGTCCCAGAGCAAGCTGGCCACTAACCACAGGAATGGTTTTTTGCTCACCTGTAAATATAGAGCGAATATGGCCAGACATATCAAAATCACCTTCACCACAATGACGATAATCTGGGCTAGCATCGGGAATATTTTGTTGAAAGTAATCTTCAATATCTAGCAACAAGTTAGCATCTTCATTGCCAGTGATCATTAACGATGCAGATGTATGGGCAACAAAAATATGGCACAATTGAGCTTTAGTGGCTTT
>CAYYGB010000190.1:0-2062 GCA_964471285.1 uncultured Candidatus Thioglobus sp. | reverse complement strand
GACTGTTAATCCGTTTGTCGGTGGTTCGAGCCCACCTCGAGGAGCCATACTCCATAAGGGATTCCAAGCGAATCCCTTTTTTTACGCCCATCAAAAAGCCGACAAAATGACTACAAAGTGGCAACAACCGTTGTCATTATGTTGCCACTTTATTAAAAAACTACTTGTTTTAGATCGTTTAAGGCTGTTTTTGATGGCTTGATAAAAGGATTAAGTATCCTTGTATTTTTTTAATAGTTTATTTTTTAGAATACCAGACGCCTTTAGTCTTACCGTGACGAGTTAAAAGGTTAATATTGACAAGGCTATTAAGTCTATTTTTAATCGTTGGTCTTTTAATTGTTGTAATTATATTTTGCGCTTGTGTAATAGTAATTCGACCATTAATATCGATATATTGCATGATTAATGCACTTTCATGATCTAGATCGATGTATTTGTTGAGATTATCAGTTTTATTTTGTAGATGGTCTTTTTGGCGTTTAAGCGACGATAAAAAGAAGTTAAGCCATGGAATCCAATCAATCTTATCATTTTTTAATGTCTTTTGAGTTCTTTGTAGTGCAAGATAATAAGCATCTTTATTTTTTTCAATAACACTTTCTATTGAAGAATAAGGGATGTAGTTATATCCAGATTTAAGCATAATCAAAGTTGATAGCAGGCGTGATAGCCTGCCATTGCCATCTTGAAATGGATGGATAGCCAAAAATACAACTGTAAATACTGCAGTAACAATCAATGGGTGATAGCTTTTATCTTCTAAGGTTTGCGACACCCACTTTATAAGATTTTGCATTTCAAAAGGTGCATCAAATGCAGAGGCTGTTTGAAAAACAACACCTAGGCTTTTGCCATTACTATCAAAAGCTTCAACAGAATTTGAATGTTTCTTATACGCCCCTCTATGACGCCCATCCTTAGTTGAGTGCCTTAGCATCTGGATGTGAAGTTGCTTAATGTAGTTTTCAGTAATAGGAATATCTAGATAATTTTGATAGATGGTTTCTATAGTTTCACTATAGCCAGCAACTTCTTGCTCATCTCGTGTATTAAAAGATTGCTGTCTTATATTGCTTAGTAAAGATTCGATTTCTTGATCACTTAATTTTGATCCTTCAATACGAGTAGATGATCCAATACTCTCAATAGTGGCAACATAGCGCAGTGCATTTAATTGCTCTGGATTATTTTCACCAATCTGTTTCCAACTACCTTTAAATTCATCAATTTCGGTGATAAGTTTTAATAATTCTGGTGTAATATTTAATGCTGTTAAATTCATACGATTTATTGAGTGACTATCTAATTATATCCAATTATATCCAATTAATTGAAAAAATAACCAATAATTATTAAATTGTTAAAAAAATGTATAAATACCCATATCCCTGTACAGCCATAAGCTCACTTTAGTTTGTAAATATGATTAATTACTCCTCATAGCGGTATCACACAAGATTTTAAAAAACCTCGGTCTAAACAAAGGGCCTACCTAACAGAGCTAACTAAAATATCTGCCTACTGCTATTTAAGTGAACATTTTTACAGCTCGAGAAGATTCAGATATTTTCATGATAACATACGCCTAATGAACAAAACACAAGGCCTTACAATTAACTCAATAGCGGAGTATCTTGAAATCTTAGGTCAATTTGTTATCCGGTTGCTACTGTTATGGCTGTTTATTCCGATGACAGCTCATGCCGTCAGTTTAGATGATTTACCGGTCATCACCTTCGATCAAGGTGAAATAAGTGTTTATAGAGATAAGTCTAACCAGTTAACGCTTGATGATATTCGCCAAACTGAAATAAAAACTCAGTTTAAGCCCCTGCAAGATAACCTTAACATGGGCTATACTCCCGATAGCGTTTGGTTACACTTTTCATTAACGCGCTTAAACTCTCAATTTTCAAACCGTTGGCTGGAGATTGTTCCGGCATATCTGGATAGTATCGAGCTGTACCACATCAACCCAAAGGGCCAGGTTGATCACCGTAAGGCGGGAGACCTAGCTCCTCAATCAGCCAAAGAGCAAGCATACAGAGGTCATCTGTTT
>CAYYGB010000189.1:0-2074 GCA_964471285.1 uncultured Candidatus Thioglobus sp. | reverse complement strand
GGCTGTTTAGCAATAAGCCTCGCCTTCTAACATCTGTCTCGGCGTTATTTTTAATTTTTTATGGTATTTTTAGATTTTTAATTGAGTTTGTTCGAGTGCCTGATGTGCAGTTAGGTTACTTAGCATTTGAATGGCTAACCATGGGGCAATTGTTAAGCCTTCCAATGATAATATTAGGTATTTACCTACTCCAAAAGGCAAGCAAAAAACCAGCATGAAAGCATATATAGATATTGGAAAACGAATTTTAGACGAAGGTGTGTGGCTAGAAAATGCACGTACTGGCCAAAAAACATTAGCCATTGTTGGTGCTACTTTTGAGCACGATCTTAGTGATGGCACAGTACCAGTCGTTACCACCAAAAAACTCTTTTGGAAATCAGCCATTGCTGAGATGTTGGGCTATATTCGTGGCTATAGCAGTGCGGCGCAATTTAGAGCCATTGGCTGTAATACTTGGAATGCCAATGCTAACGACAACCAAGCCTGGCTTGATAACCCACATCGCAAAGGTGAAGACGATATGGGTATGTGCTACGGCGTAATTGGGCGTGCATTTCCAGGCATTGAAGATGACGAACCACTAGATCAATATCAAAAAATCGTTACAGATTTATCTCAAGGTATTGATGATAGACGTGAAATCATGACTTTTAATCACCCAAACCTTATTCATAGAGCTTGTTTGCCAGCCTGTATGCACACCCATCATTTTAATTTACTCGGTGATGATTTGTATTTAGAAAGCTATCAGCGTAGTAGTGACTTCGCCCTAGGTCAGCCGTTTAATCATTTCCAAGTGGCATTTTTACTGCTTATTACCGCACAGATTACTGGCACAAAAGCTAAGAAAATGCGCCATCATTTATCCAACGTTCACTTGTATGAAAACCAAGTCGATATTTTTAAAAACGAACAAGTAAATCGTGAGCCGTTAGCTTTACCAAAACTTAAAATTAATCCAAATATCAAAACCTTGGCCGACCTAGAAACTTGGGTAACCATGGATGATTTTGAATTGGTTGATTATGAGCATCACGCAGCTGTTAAATATCCATTTACCGTATAGGAAAAAACCATGAGTCTACCCAACTGCCCAAAATGTAAATCCGAATATGTCTATGAAGATGGCAATCTATTAGTTTGCCCTGAGTGTGCATACGAGTTCTCAGCTGATGATCTTATTGATCAAGAAACAATCGTGAAAGATGCTAATGGTAATATTCTTAATGATGGTGATACGGTCACAGTCATCAAGGATCTAAAAATCAAAGGCACCTCAAACGCAGTAAAAGTAGGTACAAAAGTTAAAGGTATTCGTTTGTGTGAAGGTGATCACAATATTGATTGCAAAGTTCCCGGTCATGGTGCGATGAAACTTAAATCAGAGTTTGTAAAAAAAGTCTAATCACTCTAAAAATTTAGCAAATTTTGACAATCGCCCTAAAAGGGCGATTTTTTTTGCTAAAAATTCAAATTAATCATTATTTATTACGTAAATATCCATAAAAACACCTATTTTTAGGTGTTTTTTCTATTTTATGGCTGTTTTAAAGGGTTTTTAATAGAATTAAAGAGTTTTTTAGCATTATTAATGATGATTGTTGCTCAAAGTTTAAAAATTTACCAAATTTTGTCAATCACTACTTTTTTGGTTATTTTCGCAAGCTACCTGGAGAGTAAGCAAACTCTCTTTTAAATGCTGTATTGAAATGATTAACATGAGAATAGCCCAAGTTAAAAGACAACGACTTTAATGGCATACTTGTTTCTAAAATAATATCATGAGCCTCATGTAGCCGCTGTTTTATCATAAAGCGATGAATGGTCATGCCATACTCTTTTCTAAAAGCGCTGTTTAATGTTTGAGCAGACATATTGGCTTGTGCGGCAAGATCGAGAAGACTGGGTAGTTTGCCTTCTACTTGGCTCAGGTAAGCGTGAGTTTCTTGGACTTTTAGTACTTGTTTTTCATTCACCGTTAAGGTGTTAAAGTTTGTTTCGATATGCTCTACGAGTTCACATAAATATTCTACGATTTTTGATTGGCTGTATAGCTTCTTCATACTGCCTT
>CAYYGB010000188.1:0-2108 GCA_964471285.1 uncultured Candidatus Thioglobus sp. | reverse complement strand
GAATCTTCTAACTCTTCAAAGATAAGCTCTAAGTCTTCTTTGGTATCAATGGGTAACGACAAGGCTTTAAATAACGTTGAATAGAAGTCAAAGCGCCACTCGCTAGGCAAGTCATCCGGATAAAAATCATCTATTAAATCTAAACCACGACGGCCAATTAAAAATTCTGTTTCACTCATCTTTTACGGTTCGGCCTTTATAATAAACAAAAATTAAACGAAAAATCAATATGCCCGATATTCTACTACCAATTATTGCCTTATTATCAGGTTTTGTGCTTTTAATTTGGAGCGCAGACGAATTCACAGAGAATGGTGCCAAAATCGCTAATATCTTTAAGGTATCACCACTAATTATCGGCTTGTTAATTTTTGGTTTTGGTACCTCTGCACCAGAAATGTTGGTTTCAGGTTTGGCTGCTATGAATGGCAATACTGGCTTAAGTATTGGTAATGCAGTCGGCTCTAATATTTTTAATATCGCCCTAGTACTGGGTGTTAGCGCCATCATATCGCCCATCGAAGTACAGGGTAATATTCTCAGAAAAGAATGGGTATTTTTAATGGTTGCCACCCTGGTTGCTGGATTACTTCTTTGGGATCTTCGTTTAGACGTATTCGATGGTTTTATCCTGCTAGCACTGCTATTTTTATTTTTAGGCTATACCTTTAAAGAATCAAAAAATTCGAAAAATCATGAATTTGACGAATTCGAACAAAAAATTGATAAAAGCGAAACCGTTAAAACTTGGGTAATGCTTGTCATTGGTTTAATTGTTTTAATCTCCAGTGCAAAATTAGTAGTTTGGGGTGGTATAGCCATTGCACAGGCATTTGGTGTGTCTGATTTAATCATCGGACTTACAGTGGTCGCTCTGGGCACCAGCTTGCCAGAATTGGCTGTTTCTATTGCCAGTGTTTTGAAAAAACAATACGAGATGGTAGTGGGTAATGTTATAGGTTCTAACTTATTTAATACCATTGCTGTACTGGCTATTCCAGGCTTTATCCATCCGTCTGATGTTGCCCCTGAAGTGATGACTCGTGACTATCCGGTAATGCTACTACTAACGATATTATTATTTGTTGTGTCTTACAAATTTGGCAAAAAACACATTATCAACCGATTTGAAGGTGTGCTTTTAGTGAGTGTATTTAGCCTTTATATGTGGCAATTATTTTGAATTTAGTCTTTAAACATGAAGCTGAAACGCGTGATTTTGCACAAAAACTAGCCATTTGTGCGCAATCTATTGATCAAGCAATTGTTATCTATTTAGAGGGTGACTTAGGCGCAGGTAAAACTACTTTTGCCCGAGGATTTATTCAACACTTTGGTTTTGATCGAGTCAAAAGTCCCACTTATTCTTTAGTAGAAAGCTATACAAACGACACAATCAATATTCATCATTTTGATTGCTATCGTTTAAGTGATCCAGAAGAGTTAGAATATATTGGTATTCGTGAATACTCAGCACCTGGTCATATTCAGCTCATCGAATGGGCCAATCTTGCCGAAGGCATTATCTCACCTGCAGACTTAGTCATTAGCATTACCGGTGAAGACAACACTAGAAGCCTAACCCTTAGTGCGAACAATGACTTAGGCGAACAACTTTTAAAATGCGTCGACTAGCTAGCCTACTTTTTGGCCTATTTTTGCTAACGAGCGCTTACGCCGATAATAAAACTACCCTTCATGATTTTCGTTTTTGGAGTTCTCCTGATCGCACCAGAATTGTTATTGATGTCGATCCTGGTGTTAGATTTTCAATCAACCAAAAAAACAATCAATTTACCTTAGGGATTCGCAACGCGAAAATACTAAAAGACACCTATAAAAAACTTTTTTTTACCGATCAACGCATCAAAAAAACATGTATCAAGCGAGATGGTACAACCTATCAATTTAAATTTAAATTGCATGGTCAGTATCAAATAAAAAGCTACACCTTAAAACCAAACGATAAATATCGATATAACCGGCTTGTGGTAGATCTATATGATCAAAAAAATCAGACTATTAAAGCTGTTAAAAAACCTAAAAAAGCCACCATTAAAAAACCAATCATTAAGCAACGAGTCACAAAAATTATTTTAATTGACGCA
>CAYYGB010000187.1:0-2112 GCA_964471285.1 uncultured Candidatus Thioglobus sp. | reverse complement strand
AAATAATTCGTGTGTGAATAGTCACACAAAACTCAGAGGATAAAAAAATGAATACAAACAAAATAATAAGAGCGGGTGTTTCAGCAACAGCGGTTATGTCAATCGTAGCGGTAATAGTAGCACCTATGATGGGGATGCCAAAAATGGATTTTGGTACTATGCTAGGTACGAACAATCCAATGATGGCTATGCCATATGCAGCTGGATGGATGATGCACTTTGTTGTTGGTATTGTACTAACAGCACTCTACGCGTCAGTTTTCTTAAATAGGTTAAGTGGCTCATATGCAGTGCGCGGTATTGTTTTTGCCATGATCCCATTTATCATTGCACAGTCTATGATGATGCCAATGATGGGTAATGGCTTTTGGTCAGGCGGTGATATGATGGCTATTATGGGCAGCTTAATTGGGCACATTGTTTTTGGTGCAGTCCTAGGTGCGGTGTACGGCAAAGGTGAATAGATAATTCCAAAGAAATATCAAAGAGCCGCTCTATGAGCGGCTTTTTTATGCCTTAAATTTGTTTAAATATTTATTATCATTTTTTTGAAACTTTCTTTACGATTCTCTCGTATAAATAAATACTGTTAAGAAAAAACAGAAATATTAATAATCACAATAAGGATGGGTAAAGATGAAAAAAATTATAACAACAATCGCACTGATTGCACTGTCAAATACCTCAATTGCACAAACTGATCAACAGATAGCAAGTGAACTGTTTGGTCAAATTCAACAAAATGGATTTACACAAGCATCGCAAAACTTATACGTTGGTGGACCGCCACATGGACCTGTTAGAGCGGTAGTAGAAGGCAATATTAACAACCAAAGAACTATTGTTAAATTCAATTATGGTGGCCCAGGTATCACACCTGAAAAGGTTGCCAAGGATCCAAAAAAATGGCTAAAAGCGTTGACAGTCATGCAAAAAAGACCAGGTTACAACCCTGAACATAGAGATTGGTTCTGGGCTAAATACAAGCCTAATGGTGAATTATTTGTAAAAAACTCTCAAATAAGGGCTGGTAAAGACAAAGGTTGTATCGCTTGTCATCAATCTGCATCTGGCAATAATCTCACCTTTAAACACAATGAAACGGTTAATGCTAAAGTAACGCTGATTCATTAAATAACCAAGGATAAAAACAAAAAGACAAATAAAAAAAACCTCCTCTGCTCAAAAGCCGCCTTATAAGCGGCTTTTGGGTTTATGCGATTTTTTGAAACCATAGTGGATCAATATTCGTATAGTTAAATATAAGCCAACCTTACAAGGAAAAAACATGAAAATATTAATCACATTATTACTATCCCTTAGCCTAAACACTTTGGCTAGCGTTGGGCAGAAGGCGCCTGAATTTGATGTTGCCCAATGGATCAATGGCGATGCGATCAGTATTAACGATCTACAAGGTCAAGTGGTTATTATTGACTTTTTTCAGCTATGGTGCCCAGGTTGCAATACTTTTTCCATTCCCCTTATGCATGAATGGGAAGAAAAATATAAAGACCAAATCAAGAAGAATCAATTAAAAATACTATCTATTCACACGGTATTTGAAGGTCATAATGTTCAAACATTAACTGCGCTAAAAATCTTTCTAAAAATAAGAGGAATAAATCATTTGGTGGGTAATGACCGACTATTGCCAGGGCAAACAATACCAGAAACCATGAAACGTTACCAAACTCGAGGCACGCCAGAAGTTGCCATTATTGATAAAAATGGCATCATTCGCATGCAGGAAATTGGATTTTTTGATGTAAAAACTGCTGAAAAACTGATTAACGACCTATTGTAATCGATCCAACACTTTCTTTGAATCCAGTACAGTTCTAACGATTTCTGCTGCTTCAGATAGCGTCTTGGCTTTCTTAGTGTGCCAAAGTACAAGCGATGCACTAAGTACCAATCCATCATAGAACATGCCTTTTTCACCAGCTAAAGCCGCCTTACCTAGCTTTACCGTGTACTGTGCCAATGCTGGGATATCTTTATGCACATCCATTTCAGGCGGAAATGAAATCGCTCTCATGTCTTGATCAATACCTAGAGATGCAGGCTCAATATCTACTCGATTTTTTTCGACATTACCTTCATAAGAAA
>CAYYGB010000186.1:0-2149 GCA_964471285.1 uncultured Candidatus Thioglobus sp. | reverse complement strand
TTTAGGAAGAACATTTCCACGTCGAGCTCTTGAACCGATGTAATTAGTCAGATCTTGGAACTTAATCGTTAAGTGGCGCTTGCCTGCATAAACTTTAAGATTTTGAGTATCTAACAAGACACAAATGCTTACAACAAACTCTTCTCTAGCTTTTAGATCTTTTGAAGGAATCTGAATTAGTTTGTTACCTTTACCTTTAGATAAAATAGGCAGCTCAGAGACCAAGAATACCAATAGTCGTCCGCGATTAGTCGCAACAGCAACATATTGTTTTTCTAGGTCATTAACACGAACAACCCTCATAACATTAGCACCCTCTGGCACACTTAAAAAAGTCTTTCCGGCTTTTTTCTTAGAGAGTAAATCACCAATGGTACCAATGAATCCGTAACCTGCATCTGAAGCTAGCAAGATATGCTGCGCTTCATTGCCCATAAGCACATCAACAAACTCAGCACCTGTTGGTGGAGAGAGTCTGCCTGTTAAAGGCTCACCTTGTCCTCGTGCACTTGGTAATGAATTTGCTAATAATGAGTAAGATCGACCAGTAGAATCAATAAAAATAGCATTTTTATTACTTCGACCTTGGACACTAATTAAATGACTGTCGCCTGATTTGTAATTAAGCGCTGTCGGATCTATATCATGGCCTTTTGCACTTCGAACCCAGCCTTTATCACTCAACACAACCGTAACATTTTCAGCAGGAACCAAGTCATCTTCACTGAATGCTTGAGCAACACTAACATCAGACTTAATAAGAGATCGACGCTCATCTCCAAAATCTTCAATAATGGCTTTAAGCTCTTTTTTAATATAAGTTTTTAAGCGCGTATCACTAGATAGTAACAACTCTAATTTATCTTTTTCTGCGTTCAGCTCTTTTTGCTCAGACTGAATCTTAACTTCTTCTAATTTAGCAAGATGGCGTAATTTAAGCTCTAATATTGCTTCAGCTTGAATTTCGCTAAGCTTAAAGTGTGCCATTAAAATTGGCTTAGGCTTATCATTTTCTCTAATGATGGCGATCACTTCGTCAATATTTAGAAAGGCAACTAACAAGCCTTCCAAAATATGTAAACGCGATAGAATTTTATCTAGACGGAAGTTAAGACGCTTAGTAACAATCTCAATTCTATAAGTTAGCCACTCTTTAAGCATCGGCACCAAAGGCTTAACTTGAGGCTTGCCATTCAAACCGATCACATTCATGTTAACGCGATAATTCTTTTCAAGATCAGTTGTGGCAAATAAATGCAGCATTAAGTTGTCAGCATCCACTCTATTTGAGCGCGGTACAATTACAATGCGTGTTGGATTTTGATGATCAGATTCGTCACGAATATCGTCAACCAAAGGCAATTTTTTAGCACGCATTTGGCTAGCTATTTGGGTGATTACTTTAGAGCCAGAGGTCTGAAAAGGCAATGTCTCAATCACAATGTCGCCGTCTTCTTTTTGGTAAGTTGCTCGCATCTTAACCGAGCCATGTCCAGTTTCGTAAATTTGTCTTAAGTCTTGCGGGCTTGAAACAATATGCGCACTGGTTGGATAATCCGGTGCAGGAATAATCTTCATAATTTCATCTAAATCACTAGAGGGCTTATCCAATAGATGAATACAAGCATTCACCACTTCTGTAAGATTATGAGGTGGCACGTCAGTGGCCATACCTACTGCAATACCCGATGTACCATTCAGTAATAAGTTTGGCACTTGCGCGGGCAGGTTTTTTGGCTCTTGCAAAGAGCCGTCAAAGTTATCTGCCCAATTGGCTGTACCTTGGTTTATTTCTGAAAGTAATAAATCTGCATAACGAGAAAGCTTGCTCTCGGTATAACGCATAGCGGCGAAAGATTTCGGATCATCTGGTGCACCCCAGTTGCCTTGTCCATCAATAAACGGGTAGCGATATGAAAATGGCTGAGCCATGAGAACCATCGCCTCATAACAAGCACTATCGCCATGTGGATGGAACTTACCTAAAACATCACCAACGGTACGAGCAGATTTTTTGAATTTCGCCGTGGATTTAAGCCCCAGCTCACTCATCGCATAAATAATGCGACGCTGTACAGGCTTGAGCCCATCACCCACAAACGGCAATGCACGATCAAGAATGACGTACATAGAATAGTCAAGATAAGCG
>CAYYGB010000185.1:0-2165 GCA_964471285.1 uncultured Candidatus Thioglobus sp. | reverse complement strand
CGCACGTAGTTTCGCGCGAATATTCTGCGATTGTCTATGGCCATATGATTTCTGGTGGCTCAGTTGATGCGCCAATTGGTCGTGACCCTAAAGATAGAATCAGACAGGCCGTAGTTGAAGAAGGCGAGGGTAAAGAAGCAGTTACGCACTACCGAGTGATCGATCGATTTAAACATCACACGCATGTTAAATGTATTTTGGAAACAGGCCGCACTCACCAAATTCGCGTACATATGGCTTATGTAGAGCATCCTCTAATCGCTGATCCTATGTATGGTGGAAAAATACGCTTTCCTAAAAAAGCTGAAGAAGAGTTAAAAGATGTTTTAAAAGGTTTTAATCGTCAAGCATTACACGCCAAAAAGCTCACGTTAATACATCCTATTTCTGGTGAAGAAATGTCTTGGAAGGCGCCATTGCCAAAAGATTTAGATGATTTACTTAAAGCGTTAGCAAAGTTTGACCCTATCTAGCAACAAACAACAGTCCTGCTTTCCAGATAACGTACAAGTGATTTCCACCCTGCGCTATTTGGACAATCCGCTTGAGAATTTGTCAGCTGAAAACGGCTATGCTGATTTTAATTTAGCCACGCATGTCAATGATAACCCACAAACAGTGGCACGCAATCGACAGCGACTCATTGAGCAATTTAACCTACCGAGTGAGCCTAAATGGCTGGAGCAGATTCATTCTAATATTTGCTTGGAGGCCTCAAGTGCTGAGTGTATTGGAGACGCTGTTATCACACAAGAAAAAGGCGTAGTTTGTGCAGTATTAACTGCAGACTGCTTGCCAATTTTTATCTCTAACCAATCTGGCACGCAAGTAGGTGTGGTTCATGCGGGTTGGAAGGGTGTACTAAATGGTGTGATTGAATCAACCATTGCTAAGTTTAGCGATACCAATTTACTAGTCCATTTTGGTCCTGCAATTTCTCAAGAGGCATTTACGGTGGGTGCTGAAGTTTATCAGCAGTTCGCTGGTAAAGATATACAACTCAAAGATGCATTTATACAAAAAGGCGATAAGTATCAGCTGGATATTTACAAAGCAGCTAGAATTATTTTAAAAGATTTGGGTGTTGAGTCAATTACAGGCGGTGATGAGTGCACCTACTTACAAAAAGACAAGTATTTTTCCTATCGCCGTGACGGCGCAAACTCTGGGCGCATGGCCCATCTTATTTGGATTACTTAATGACTACGTAGAACGGGTTTTTATTAAAAAAACCTACTTACTTAATATTTTTACGATGGATTTTTTAAAAATCGGTGCAAATATGTAAATAAGTGGGAATGCAACGACCCAAGCATAAAAGAAGCTTGACAACCATAAATCAATAGTTTGATCTGTCCAGCCGACATTCTTATAAGTAACAACAAAAGACATGACCAGCACCATAAACAAAGACATGACTATGCTAAAAATTAAGTGTACTTTCTTTTCCATTATTACTCCTCTTTGGCTTTAATTTTGCCACTAATACTAAAATCCATACTCTTAGTCGCTTGATTAAGATGATAGTAATGTAGCGGTTTTTGCTTACGCTGTTTTTGCTGTATCACACAACCCACCACCTCAAACTCGCCTTTAAGCTGGATTTCGTCGTGCTGTGTATTTAAAGGTATTAAAAATTTATCACCACCTCGTTCAATATATTGGCGGAAATACATATCATTTTCATAGCGCACAACGGCGTACGCACGATTATGAACAGCCATACCCGGATCAATAATCACAATACAGTTTTCACTAAACTCAGGCTCCATGTAGCTGCCTAAATTTTGCAGTGCAAATGGCTCCGAGTTAATGGCACAGTTGGTTTCAAATAATTCTTGTGGGGTATCGATATCACTCATGATTGGCAGTTTTTACAATAAAAAGTTGAACGTTGGTTTTGGATAATTCGTTGTATTTTACACCCCTCAAGGGGGTACTGCAAAGAGCCACCACATTTTTTACAGGGCTTATTTTCACACCCATACACGTTTAAAGTCTGTGCGAAATATCCAGGCGAGCCATCCACTTGCGAAAAATCTTGCAAAGTTGTACCACCGACTTTAATCGCAAGTTCTAAAATTTGTTTAATGTTTTGGGTTAATAGCTTGTAGCGCGCTTTAGAAACACTGCCCGCTGTGCGAGTTGGATCAATGCCTGAGGCA
>CAYYGB010000184.1:0-2240 GCA_964471285.1 uncultured Candidatus Thioglobus sp. | reverse complement strand
ATTAAGATCTTGCATTCAGCCCTTGTAAGATTCACCACCTTTCCAAGGAGTAATATTTGATGCAGATCTTCGTTGATTTCAAACAATTGATTAGTAACAGCTGGAGCTTGAGTCTCTTCAGAATCTGTAGCCACTTGAGTGCTTACATGTTTTAATTGAGCTCTAATTCTAGCAATCAACACTCTTGGATTAAATGGCTTAGTTACGTAATCATCTGCACCTATTTCAAGGCCTAAGACTATGTCAGCATCGTCAGCTCTTGCGGTAATAATGATCACAGGAACTTCTGACTTCTTTCTAAGTTTACGAAGTACATCAAAGCCATTTATATCTGGCAGAGTAATATCTAGTAACACTAAATCAACTTCGGATTCATTCAAATACTTCAGTCCGTCGCCGCCCATCTCACACCACTTAGTTTTAAACGAATCACTCTCTAGTGCAAATACAATACTTTCAGCGATAATTTTGTCATCTTCGATTAAGAGAATATTGGGCATATCAGGATCATTTATTTGTTCAGATACTGCGTATTGTAAGTTATAAATATGGCTTATAAACAACTTCATTCAAACTTCATTAACTCTTCATGGTTAAAACATTCAAGGTTCATATCTGACTCGTAAACTATGCTTATTGTTTTTAGTTAATTGGACCTTAGAGATGCGCAAACCCCTCCTCCTTGTTATGTTGTTGTCAACAGGTGTTGTGGCTGAAACTACAGTTTATGTAGGTGATCAGGTTACGATACCAATGCGCTCTAAGGATGTGATTACTAAGAACAATATCATTGATCGTCTTAATATTAACACCCCAGTCACCTTGATAAAAAAACAAGCGAATGGCTGGAGCAATATTAAGCATAAAGAAAATCAGGGCTGGATAATTTCAAGATATTTAACTAATGAAAAGCCAACAAATAAATTGGCTGAACAACTGCAAAGTAAGCTGGATAGTATTAAAGAATCTAGCAAAAATAATCCCCAATTAGAGTCTAAGTTAAATCAACAAATTCAAGCTCGTGATTCTGAAATATCAAGACTTAATGTGGAGATACTCAACAACAATACCCAGTCATTAGAGTTTAATAAACTTGAGGCTAAGTTGCTTAATTTAGATGAGGTTAATACAGATTTAATTCAACAAGTAACCCTACTAAAAAATGCAAACAGTGGATTGCATACAACTGACTTTTTGACCATTATCAGCGCCATTACTTTATTACTAGGTTTTGGAGTGGGTATGGGTATGAGTAGGGCGAGCACTAGACGAGATAATCAAATGTACAAACTATAGAATTTTAACGAACCTCAACCAACTATTACTTTCCCCTCTTTTTTTTAGTAATAGTTGAGGTAACCGCTATCATCAAAGGTCAACCCTCTTTCCTTTGTTGGTAGTTTTTTATTTAAGGAGACTTTATGAGAGAAATTATCAAACAAAAGCACTGGTCACAATCAAATGTATTTCCAGTCTTTCAGCTAAAAGTTCCAGTACACGATCAAGAGTTTGTAGTGCTGGAAGGTTGTGGCGATGATGCCTTATTATTTGGCCCTGGAAGATCACCTGATAGCTACTTACCAGGCGATTGTTCCACTGTTGTGATACATGCCTATCATCATTTTGTCTTCTTGCAAAACATCAATCTAAATGATCAAGTCATATTGAGTGATCAAATGGGTATGGAGTATCAATACTGTGTGTTAGACGTTAGCATTATTGACTTATCTAAAGATAAAATTGAAGTTTCATCATGCACTGATGAGTTGAAACTAGTAACACCTTGGCCCTTTGATGGGTTCACTAAGGACAATACACTTCGATATGTTGTCACTGCGAGAAAATATGAAACCTACCAAAACTAAAACAACCCGATTGTTCAAGATGATGGATATCACTGAAAAGCAATTAAAGCAAGCTATAGTCTGGTATCAACAGGCTAAATCTCAGTCAGATAAACAACCTCAACAATCTTAGCTATTCACCCTTAAATGGATCTTAATGGTCTTCATATCATCTCCACAAACAAACCATGTAAACCACACTCGAACTTCAGACTCGTTTTAGATAATAACGACTTTAAATCAAAACGGAAGTCATTATGTTATTTGTTAAATCTAAAGTATTTGCTGCGGTCGTAGTCTCAACACTCGCATTTTTTTACTCAAACCTTGCTAAAGCAAATATCTCATTTGCGCCAACGCCCATTCAATCTAAATCATCTAGCAGTAATCCTATTA
>CAYYGB010000183.1:861-2292 GCA_964471285.1 uncultured Candidatus Thioglobus sp. | reverse complement strand
ACAATAACCCTAGATATGAAAGGCAAACGCCCTAAAGCGGTTAATGTTAAAACCAGTGTTTACCCAAATTTCCCAACTGATATGCAAGCACAGTTTTGTGCACTTAATTGTATTGCAGATGGTCAGTCGGCCATCACTGAAACCATTTTTGAGAATCGCTTTATGCACATTCCAGAGCTATCTCGCATGGGCGCGGACCTCACTTTAGAAGGTAACACGGTTATTTGTAAAGGGGTAAAATCGCTCACGGGTGCAAATTTGATGGCAACTGACCTACGAGCTTCAGCTTCTTTGGTGCTTGCAGGGTTGGCAGCAACAGGCACAACCACAATCGAACGTGTTTATCATCTAGATCGCGGGTATGAAACCATTGAAGAAAAATTAAAATTATTAGGCGCTGAAATTGAGCGCATACAAGATTAGAGAAAAATACCATGTTAACCATTGCACTATCTAAAGGCAGAATTTTAGAACAAACCTTACCTTTATTAAAAAAAGCCGGATTAGAAATCGCTGCCGAAGAGCTAAACTCTCGTAAGCTAATTCTAGACACCAATCTTAATGATGTTAAAGTCGTTATTATCCGCGCCACTGATGTACCTGTTTTTGTACAACATGGTGCTGCTGATATGGGTATTACCGGCAAAGATGTGCTGCTTGAGCATGGTGCCAATGGATTATTTGAGATGCTAGATTTAGGCATTGCTAAATGTAGACTTATGGTGGCTGCCAAATCTGAAAATTACCAACAAGGTAATATTTTAAAAGTAGCAACCAAGTATGTTAAATCTGCAAAGAAATATTTTGAACAAAAAGGCCAGCCTTGTGAAATTATCAAACTTTATGGTGCGATGGAATTAGCACCTGTGGTTGGTTTATCGCACTGTATTGTAGATATCGTAGATACAGGCAATACACTTAAAGCTAACGGCCTTATTCCACTGGATCATATTGAAGACATCAGTTCACGACTGGTGGTTAATAGTGCTTCGTTTAAAACTAAAAATGCAGCGATTAAATCTTGGGTTGACGCTATTGAGAAAAACCTATGATCACTAAGCTTTCATCAGCCCAATCAGATTTTCAAGACAACTTAAGTAAGCTTCTTGCCTGGGAAAGCGTGTCTAACAACAATGTTGCAAAAACTGTGGATGATATTATTGCCAATATTCGCACTCATGGCGACAAAGCCTTAGTCGATTACACCAATCAGTTTGACAGAATGAGTGTTAGCAATATGGGTGAGCTAACCATTAAAGTATCGACGTTAAAAGAAGCGTACAACACACTTGGTGACAAACAAAAAACCGCACTAAAAACAGCCGCTGATCGGGTTAATAATTATCATCAAAAGCAAAAACAAGCTACTTGGACTTACACCGAAGATGACGGCACTATGTTGGGCCAAAAAATAACACCACTTGATCGTGT
>CAYYGB010000183.1:0-851 GCA_964471285.1 uncultured Candidatus Thioglobus sp. | reverse complement strand
CTTTATGTTCCTGGTGGAAAAGCTGCTTACCCATCTTCAGTACTGATGAATGCTATTCCTGCAAAAGTGGCGGGTGTTCAAGAGCTTATTATGGTGGTTCCAACTCCAGATGGCGTTGTTAACCAATTAGTACTTGCTGCTGCTTATATTTCAGGTGTGGATACTGTCTTTACCGTAGGCGGTGCACAAGCTGTTGCAGCCCTTGCTTATGGTACGCAAACCATTCCTAAGGTTGATAAAATTGTTGGCCCGGGTAATATCTATGTCGCCACCGCCAAGCGTGTGGTATTTGGCCAAGTTGGTATCGATATGATCGCTGGACCGAGTGAAATTTTGATAATTTGTGATGGAAAAACCAACCCTGATTGGATCGCCATGGATTTATTTTCTCAAGCTGAACATGACGAGGATGCACAATCTATTTTATTATGTCCAGATGCAGATTTTATCAACCAAGTTCATGAAAGTATCGCTAAGCTGTTACCAACTATGGAGCGTAAGGCTATCATTGCCACTGCATTAAAAGACCGTGGCGCTCTTATTCTAACCAAAGACATGGATGAGGCAGTTGAGATTTCTAATCAAATCGCTCCTGAGCATTTAGAGTTATCAGTTGAAGATCCACAAAGCATGCTTGACGGCATTAAACATGCGGGTGCAATATTCATGGGTCGCCACACGTGTGAATCTTTAGGTGACTATTGCGCTGGTCCAAACCATGTTTTACCAACCTCTGGCACAGCACGTTTTTCATCACCCCTAGGTGTTTATGATTTCCAAAAGAAATCAAGCTTAATCATGGTGTCTGATGAGGGTGCTAATGTTTTAGGTGAAATCGCTGCAACGCTCGC
>CAYYGB010000182.1:0-2299 GCA_964471285.1 uncultured Candidatus Thioglobus sp. | reverse complement strand
ATTGGATTTTGGTGGGGTGTAGAAAGGTTGATGGGTTGATTAATAATTACAAGTATTATTACTTTTCGCAAGGCAAATTTTAAAAATATGCAAGGCGTGTAGTTAATCTACACAACTAAATATTTTTAAAATTTAACGCAGTCGAAAAGGAAAAAGACGCCGTAATTTAGATAATTTTGGCTTGCATTAGCGTGTGTGTATTAATCGCACCTAAGACCTGGTTGTTCTCATCGACCACCGGTAGAGAGTTTAAATTAAATTCATCCATTATCTGAACAGCAGCCATAGCAGGTTTATCTGCAAGAATTGTTTTACAATTTGGTACCATTACTTCTTTTATACGTAGGCTTTGAATGTCAGAATGTGTTTCTAATACACGACGTAAATCACCATCAGTAAAGATACCTTCTAAATGATTATTGTCTGTGATTAAAACCATACCCAGTGCTTTTTGACTCATCACTAGTAATGCGTCTAGTAGTTTGGTATCTGCACTAACCATTGGAATCTCATCACCAGTTTTCATAATATTATGAACAAATGTCAATAACCTTCTACCAAGTGCGCCCGACGGATGAGATCTGGCAAAATCATCTGGACTAAAGCCTTTATTGGTGAGAATGCTAACGGCTAATGCATCGCCCATGGCTAAAGCCACGGTTGTTGAAGAAGTGGGCGCTAGGTTATGTGGACAAGCTTCTTTTTCAACGCCAACGTTTAAATGAACATCACTAATTTGCCCAATTGAAGAGTTTTGATTGCCGGTCATACTGATAATAGACACACCTAAACGCTTAATAACGGGAACAAGTGTCATGATTTCATCAGACTCACCCGAATAAGAAATACAGATGGCGACATCATTTTGTTCAATCATGCCAAGATCGCCATGCCCAGCTTCACCAGGATGTACGGCAAAAGCAGGTGTGCCAGTAGAGGCAAAAGTTGCAGCAATTTTATTACCAATATGGCCAGATTTACCCATACCAATTAAAACCACCTTGCCTGTACAATTTTGAATGAGGCTACAAGCATCAATAAAACCCTGATCAAGTTGTTCGGCTAATTGAGTGACGGCGTGCGCTTCAATCAAAATAACTTGTTTGGCAGTTTCCAATAAGGTGTTAGACATAATTAACTTTGATAATAAATATTGTTATTGATTTTATCAATTATAAAGCTCAAAGAGTAACGAAAAAAATTAAAGATAATTAGCCAATTGACTCATACTAGATAAGTATATTTTGTATTGTAATAATTCAATATAATAAGCGGATAACAGTCTGCGATACAAAAAAGTAAAAGGTAAATTATGCTTTCTAAAGAAAAACTAACCGAATTCTTAAAATCAGAATTCCCTCAAACAAAATGCTCTGTTGATGAAGTTGGAAGCCAGGGCGCTAGCGTTAGACATAAAATTGGAGTTGATGAATTGCGTCCTGGCGGTACAGTCTCTGGACCAGTTATGATGGCTACCGCAGATGTTGCCTTGTACGTAGCGATTCTTGGTGAAATTGGACTCGTGCCACTTATTGCAACGACAAACTTAACCATTAATTTTCTTCGTAAACCCTCATCAGAAAAAGACATTATCGGTAAGTGTTCATTAATAAAGGTTGGAAGGTCTTTAGTTGTTGGCGAAGTTACTTTGTATTCAGATGGCGAAGTAGAGCCAATAGCTCACGTTGTTGGTACCTACTCAATACCGCCACAAAAAAGTTAACAAGGTATTTAAGACCAGCTAAAGTTTTACTTGTCGTTTAGTGAATTATTAAAATATTATAAAATAAAAAAAATGGAAAAAACAAAAGTATTATTCGTATGCATGGGCAATATATGCAGGTCACCAACTGCCGAAGGCGCCTTTAGGTCACAAGTGGATAAGCGCGGTCTTGAGAATTTATTTGAAATTGATTCAGCAGGGACGCATGCTTATCATATAGGTGAATCGCCAGATTCAAGATCACAAATATCAGCAGCTAAGTACCAAGTAGATTTATCTAGTCAGCGAGCTCGCCAAGTACATGAGAGTGATTTTTATTATTATGATTATATTTTTGCTATGGATGAATCCAATTTATCCAATATGCAAAATATTTGCCCTAAGGACTCTCAACACAAGCTATCTTTGATGCTGGATAACATACCAAACAATCAAACAAAAAGTGTGCCTGATCCATATTTTGAAGGCCGATTTGATGACGTATTTGAAATGCTAAATCGCGCCAGTAATTTTTTATTAGACAGCTTATCGAAAAAGGCCTAAAACTTGTTGACATAAGCGCCCCTAACACAGTAT
>CAYYGB010000181.1:0-2300 GCA_964471285.1 uncultured Candidatus Thioglobus sp. | reverse complement strand
CGGCGACATTGTGAACATGGGTGAAAATAGTTATACCAATCATCAACCATCTCATCATCTAAATCTTTAGCGCCAACTAATTTTGGAAAATGCTTACCTGCAAACGTAAAGTAACGACGGTATACACTTCTAAATAAGTCTTGACGTGCAACTGGCATATTTTTAGGATCAGAAGAACCTAAGAAATAATGACATTTATCAGTACAAGCGCCACATTTAACACAAGAGTCTAAGAAAACTTGAACAGAACGGTATTTAGACTTAAGGTCACCCATCTTCTCGATAGCAACCTCTTTCCAATTGTCAACTTTTCCACCTGGGAATCCTAAAGGATTCTGAAATTCTTCAACCGCTTTAAAAGGGCCGTCACCTTTCATTACATCAGGAATTAACTCCGGAATTTCGATGTAAGTTGGTAACTCAGGGATATCAAATTCTTTAGCAGCCATGTTATTCGTCCTTACCTAATGTTTGTTCAAGCTTTACCGTGTTTTCTTTTTCTTGCTTCAATGCCCAAGATGAAATGTGGCGTTTTTTACGTGCATCATCCACTTGGTTTAGCGTTGGACTAAAGAAAATACCGGGTACGTGTAATAATTTTGAAATTGGGAAAATTGCCAACAATACAAACACCAAAAATAAATGCACTAAAAATTGTGTTTCTGTTGGTAAATTAACCCAATCAAATACCATTAATCCTGACGCGAAGGCTTTAACCATCATCACATCAGTATGGTTACTGGTAAATGTCATTATTGCACCACTAACACCAATAATAATTAGCATTAACAGCATTAAGTAATCACTTGGTGCTGAAATATAACGAATACGTGGTACAAAAATACGTCGAACCAACAAACCACCTAAACCAATTATCATCGCAAAAGCGGCATATTTGAAAGGCTGTATGAGTAAAAATACTTCTGGTAAATCACCAGGAATAAAGTAACGTAAATGGCGAACTAAAACTAGTAGTAAGCCAAAATGGAATAGGAATCCGAAGAACCAGATCCATTTGTTTGATCGGAAGAGACTTTCAAATAAAGTCACTTCACGGATCATTCTTAAAACCACACCTGTTTGTGTTAATTGGGTTGGTGCAGTTGGAATTTTAAGTGGGACAGGCGTAATCCAAAATTGACGGATTTTTCTACCCATACCCACGATAAAAATAAATAAGGAAATGTAAAATAAAGCGGTAAATATAATGCTTATTAATGACATATTGCTCTCAAACTTAATGTTTAAAAATAAAAAAACATCTGCAAGAATGCAGATGTTTTAATGATCTATATAGATCTAGATACAACCAGTTGGCTTCGGAAGACCTGCAAAACGACAACCTTGCTTACCTGGACCGTAAGGGAATAAAGTGTAAAGGTACTTAGAGTTACCTTTGTCTTTACCCATTCTCTTAGCGATAGCCTTTGTAAGAACACGAACTGCAGGTGCAATTTGATACTCTTCAAAGTACTCACGTAAGAAATTAATAACATCCCAATGTTCGTCAGTTAACTCAACTTCGTCATCAGCTGCCATTTGTTTACAAATATCTTCGTTCCAATCTTTAAGATCTACCAAGAAACCTTCTTCATCTACATCAGCGCCACAAATTTGTGCCATAGTAATACTCCTATTTATTTATTAAATTAAACCCAAGAAACCGCAGTTCCATGTTCAACAACTAGATCTACAAAACCTGCATAATCAACTAATTTGATATTATCCGCAAGTTTTGAAGAAATTCCTCTCGCCTCTACATCGCCCTGAAGTGCAAATACGCGACCTTGAGTCGCAAGATCAGCAATCATTGATGATTTGGTATTATTCGCCGCGTTAATCACACCATCTTCGATAAATAATATGACACTTGAATCGTCAATAGTATTTAAACAAGTTTGTAGTGAATTACGCTCGAAAGATGATTTGTTTACTGTGTGTAACATATTAAACTCCTCTCTTAGAAACTTAAGCAAACGTCTTGTTCAGACATGATTGCTGTAAGTTCTTCATTAGTAACAATTTTGATAGAAGGTTTTTCTGCCCAATCGTCATCTTCGTCTTCATACACTAAAGGCATAAGATCAGATTCAGTTAAACCTCTTTCTTCTAAAGATTCTTTAGAAACATAAAGTTTATTGATATCGTAATCACCTAGTGCGTGAAAAGTCTTAGAAAAGTTTTTCATGCCAATGCCATCAGCGTTTTGACCTTCAACTATTTGGTATACACAATCATCAATAAAAGCAAAAGACACATCTTGATCAAAAGCAGCATCGATTAACACGACATCTAATGAT
>CAYYGB010000180.1:0-2310 GCA_964471285.1 uncultured Candidatus Thioglobus sp. | reverse complement strand
CACCAGGAATATTAGTTTCATCAGATTCCTCTTCAAGCACCAATTCATTAATAAACCTTCTAACATCACCCTCTCCTTTAGGGGTCCATGGATACTGAGTGGGTGCAATGGTATATTGCAGATATTTTATAAGAGACATAAAATCCCATACAGAATAAATATGATGCTCCATAAAGCATTGAAGATCTTCAATCGTAGAAACAGCATCATATATTGGATGATCTTCTAGCTGACTTTTAAAAGAAGCAATGATATCGCTATTGATTTTTTTTGACATAAATTTTTTATTGTTAATATTAACCAAGGTGGTCTAAACAATCCAGGACTAGATTTATCAATTAAACCAACAGTATGCGACTGATTTATAGAAAAAATCAATCAGCATTATTTTGTATTTTGCCTTAATTATTATAAATTTAATTTCTTTTTAACCCGCTATTTTAAAGTGATATTATTAGAAAAACTAAGGCCTAACATCTATACCTTTAAGCGAAGTATAATGAACTCATCAGTAATAAATTCAGATAAAGAAAGGTGATGTTAGTGGTTATTAGTAGAATTCAGCATAATAAAAAACAAAGTATAGTCGTCTTTTTAAAACCTCAGCTTGTCTCAGTATGCAGCTGATCGGACACTACCAAAATCCTGGCTACGAAGCTGTTGCTGACGGCGTCATGGACTTCTTTGATCGACGTAAAGATCTACAGCGTCCAGGCGTGGCTTTTGGACCAGGTGGCAGTGATACAGAGCCAGCTAAAGTCTCAACAGATATTAGCCTCGTTTCTATCAATCGCTCTGACCCTGAGGCATTCGCACTTGGAGATCTAATCGTTCGTGGCGTGTCAGCAGCACTAGAGCAATACTTACAAGAACGACCTTTGTTTCGCCAAGTTTGCCCAGACCAGGAATTATTTGTAATGCCGATATTTAACTTACAGCGCTATGCTCCTGGCGAGGGCTTTCGTCAGTGGCACTGTGACTGGACAATTAGTGACGAAGCCACTGAACCAGAGCACCGAGTACTGGCCTGGATTCTATACTGTGATTCTGTGACAGAAGCTGGTACGGAATTTCACTGGCAAAAGCATCATGAGTTGGCAGAGCGTGGAAAGCTTCTGATTTTTCCAGCTTCCCCCTCTCATATTCATCGTGGACGGGTGAATAACGAACTAAGCAAAACGATTGCCACTGGCTGGATCAATGCCGGATCTCGCGACAGCTTTTTAAAACGTCTGGCTCGTTAATAAAGCCGGGCACTCTATTTTTTTAAATTAACAATTCTAGTTGTTATATCTGACCATTCGCAAATATTATGATTAATAACAAAACATCTTGATACATTTTGGCAAAATATCTGAGCAAGAATTTTTGGCTGATTATTGGCAAAAAAAACCTTTACTCATCAAGCAAGCTTTACCAAATTTCATCTCTCCGATCGCACCTGATGAGTTAGCAGGTCTCTCACTAGAGGAGGAGTTTGAATCACGTCTCATCACAGGATCTACTACTAACCAGCAGTGGTCTCTAACTCAAGGCCCATTTTTAGAAACTACTTTTGAAACGTTGCCAGAAAAAGAATGGACGCTTCTGGTTCAAGGGGTTGATCGCCAACTTGATGAGATACATGATTTAATCCAGCATTTTGATTTTATTCCACGTTGGCGCTTTGACGATGTCATGATTTCTTATGCCGCCCAAGGTGGAAGTGTCGGACCTCATTTTGATTATTATGATGTATTTTTACTCCAAGGCAGTGGTCAGCGCCGCTGGGCGTTAAGCTCACAGTTTTGCACACTTGATAATTACTTAGAAGGTGTGCCACTAAGGATTATGGATAAATTCGTGCCAGAGCAAACCCTTATCGCTGAACCTGGTGATGTTTTATATGTACCACCCAAAATAGCACACCACGGCGTAAGCATGAGCGATGACTGTACCACGCTTTCTTTTGGCTATCGATCTTATAGTAATCAGGAAATGTTTGGTAATTCTGACACTCATAATACGCACAACCAATACTATCAAGACCCAATATGGGTTAACACTAATACCCCTGCACTTATTCCAGATTCTGCCATACAAATGGCTAATAAAACTTCTGAAATTAGCGCCATTGATTTTGCTAAATTTGTAACCAAGCTTGATACATTAGATGTTCAAATTTTGCAGCAATTTGAATATGCTCAGCAAGGTATTGAATTCGAACCTGGGCAAATATATCAATTACATTCAGCATGCAAAATTGCTTATTTATTATTAGATGAAGAAGTTCAAATCTTTATTAATGGGTTGATAATTAATACCGAAGAA
>CAYYGB010000179.1:0-2325 GCA_964471285.1 uncultured Candidatus Thioglobus sp. | reverse complement strand
CATCGGCCCTGCTTGATCTAAACTTGATGCGTAAGCAATCATCCCGTATCTTGAGACGCGTCCATAAGTGGGCTTTAATCCAGTAATACCACACAAACTTGCTGGCTGGCGAATAGAGCCACCCGTATCTGTTCCTGTTGCAAAACAGCTTAATCCGCCTGCTACAGCTGCAGCAGAACCACCTGATGATCCACCTGGAATTTTATTTGTGTTCCAAGGGTTTTTAACCGCACCATAAAAAGAGCTTTCGTTGCTAGAGCCCATGGCAAATTCATCCATGTTCACCTTGCCCAACATAACAGTGTCAGCTTGATTTAGCTGATGTGAAACGGTTGCATCATAAGGTGAAATGAAGTTGTCTAGCATTTTAGAACCAGCTGAGGTTTTAACCCCTTTCGTACAAAATATATCTTTATGCGCGTAAGGAATACCTGTCAGAATATTACTAGTACCAGCAGCAATTTTATCATCTGCTATTTGAGCTTGCTTCATGGCTAGCTCATCTGTTACTGTAATAAAAGCATTTAGATTAGATTTTTTAATGCGTTCTAAATAATGCTGTGTAATTTCTACAGATGAAAACTCTTTGTCTTTTAGCCCTTGTGCGAGTTGCGCAATGGTTTTTGTATGAATACTCATATTTATTCGATAACCGTTGGCACTAAATAATGTTTATTGCCAATTTTTGGTGCAATTGATTGAAATAATTCTGAGTGATCCTCTTCTGTAACCACATCTGCACGAAGCCTTTGGGTCATATGAAGTGGGTGAGCCATTGGTTCAATCCCGTGCGTTTCAATAGCACCTAATTGCTCTGCTAAACCAAAATAGCATTTAAGTCTTTAGTGTTGTCTTTCAACTCAGCTTCACTTAGAGATAAGCGAGCTAAATAAGCAATTTGCGTTACTTCTTGCTCAGATAGGGACATTCTTATAACATTGGAATCTTGTTAAAGATCCTAAGTGGCTTAGAGAAAGAAGAGCGCAATAAGTTTAAATCACGTTGCATCCACTGCATAGAAGTTTGCATATCTGTCATGTTTTTGTTCATTTCTTCCATGTTAATAAGCATTGGCTCTAATGAATCCATCTTCACACTAACACGCGTTAAATCAGCAGCAATAGAATCTAATGCATTAAGTTTAAATGCAATTACGTCCATATTTTTATCAACCTTCGAAAAACTCTTTTGCATTTGGGCAACTGATGTTGTCATTTTATTCACATTGTTTGAAAGTTTTTCAATGCTGCCCACCATCGATGACATGTTGCCACCCATATTTGGATCCATGGAGTTAGCAAGGCGTGTCATGTCGCTAGTAATTGAGTAGATAACAATAAAGAAACCCATGATAATCGCACTAAAAACAGCCAAAGCTGGCAAGAACATACGTTCAAATTTTGTGTCAGTACGCTTATCTGCATTTTCAAGCATTTTTTCCAAATCAGAAATACTTGAAGTAATCATCGCTTCATCGTCTTTGATTGGTTCTTTTTTTTGCTTACTATCTGTCATTTTCTACCCTTATATTGTGGTTAACAAAAATCCCCAATTACTTGCTCTAGCTTCTCTTTTTGGTACATATCACTAATGTATGATTCACCTAATTTTTTCATTAGAATGAGTCGAATATTGCCATCAATCACTTTCTTATCAACACTCATGGCTGACAAGAACTCAGAAGCGCTAATTTTACCGTCTACACTGATTGGTAAATTAGATTTTTCTAATAAATCTTGAATTTCAGATACCTCTTGGCTGGTTAAATCACCTTCTAGTTGTGATAATTTCGCCGCCATTAGCATCCCTACAGAGATCGCCTCACCATGTAAAAATACACCATAGCCAAGTGTGTTTTCAATAGCATGGCCAAAAGTATGGCCTAAATTCAATAAAGCCCTTTTTCCTGATTCCAACTCATCTTGAGCAACGATATCAGCTTTATCTGTACAAGATTGATATACTGCTTGAGTAATCAAACTCTTATCTCTACTCATTAAATCATGAATATTATCTTGTAAAAATTTTAAAAAATCACGATTACCTAACAAGCCGTATTTAATAACCTCAGCCATGCCAGCTGAATATTGTCTATCATCTAAAGTATCCAACGTGTTAACATCGATCAGCACACATTTTGGCTGATGAAATGCACCAATCATGTTTTTCCCTAAAGGATGATTAACGCCTGTTTTTCCGCCGACACTAGAGTCAACCTGAGAAAGTAAAGTAGTTGGAACTTGAATAAAATTTACACCGCGCTGATAGCTACTAGCAGCAAACCCTGTCATATCGCCAACTACACCACCACCTAGAGCGATTAGC
>CAYYGB010000178.1:0-2354 GCA_964471285.1 uncultured Candidatus Thioglobus sp. | reverse complement strand
CAAACTGTTGGATAAAAATATTATTGAAGTAGCGCCTTTGGCTTTTATGCGCGGACGCACACTCAATGAAGCATTCATCATTTTAGATGAAGCGCAAAACACCACAACTGAACAAATGAAGATGTTTTTAACGCGTATGGGTTTTGGCTCCAAAATGGTGATTACAGGCGACGTTACTCAAATTGATCTTGCTCGACCTAATCAATCAGGCTTACTTCATGCTATGAAAGTTTTAGAAAGCGAGCCTAAGATTTCTTTTTGTCATTTTCACTCAAGAGATGTGGTTAGACACAAGTTAGTGCAACGTATTGTTCAGGCTTACGAAATCTTTGAATAAGCCTGGAAAAATTATTGTTGGTCTATCAGGTGGCGTTGACTCATCTGTTGCAACGCTCATGCTATTAGAACAAGGCTATGAAGTAGAAGCTTTGTTTATGAAAAACTGGGATGAAGATGATAAAGATGGGCATTGTACTGCTGAGCAAGATTTATCAGATGCACAAAAAGTAGCTGACAAACTAGGGGTTAAACTTCATAGTATTAATTTTTCAGCTGATTATTGGGATGATGTCTTTGAGCATTTTTTACAAGAGCACAAAAAAGGTCGAACACCCAATCCTGATGTTCTATGTAATCAGAAAATAAAATTTAAAGTTTTTCTTGAGCATGCTCTATCACTAGGTGCTGATAAGATAGCTACTGGACACTACGCAAGAATTACTCATGATAATGATAGCTACCAGTTAAAAACAGGCCTGGATGATAATAAAGATCAGAGTTACTTCTTGCATCTTTTAAATCAAGAGCAATTAAGTAAAAGCTTATTTCCACTGGGCGAGATTAGCAAAACTGAAGTACGCGAGTTAGCTAGAAAACATGACTTAATCACTGCTGATAAAAAAGACTCAACAGGTATTTGCTTCATCGGAGAGCGTAATTTTTCTGAATTTTTACAGACTTACCTACCCAAACAACAAGGCAATATTGTTGATGAGCAGGGAAAATTTATCAAGCATCATCAAGGTTTGGCTTTTTATACCATTGGCCAAAGAAAAGGTTTGGAAATTGGGGGTGGCTTTAGCGATTCTCCTGCGCCTTGGTTTGTAGCCGATAAACGCATTGATTCTAATGAAATTTTGGTAGTCCAGGGTGATCATAAGCTTTTGTATCACAACACCCTTGCTACTTCGAATTTACATTGGATTGACATTCAACCAGAGATACCTTTTAGTTGTGTGGCAAAAATTCGATACCGCCAAGACTCACAAGAATGTAGCGTTGTGAAGGATAGTGATTCACTTAAAGTTATTTTTAAAAATCCACAAAGAGCGATCACGCCAGGACAATCTATTGTGTTTTATCAAGAAGACACCTGTTTAGGTGGCGGCATTATCGAGCAAAGAAGCAATGAATAAATTAGAAAATCAAACCCTAGCCCTAGCAGGAATCTTGCAAAGTGCTGCACTCGTTGATCAACTTGCTTCAAAGGGTATTTGTCATAGTGAATGCTCTGGCGCAAGCCTAGGCAGTATTGTTAATACAAGCTCAAACGTGGTTGATATCTTCGACTCTAAAGCTGAGCTATTTGTTGGCATGTCAACTTTAAAAGCTGTACTTAGTAAAAAGACTAAGTCTATGCAAACCATTACCTTCTACGCTTTATCACTCATCAACCTTGAAAAGAAATTAATGAAAAATCCAGCTTTATTAGATACAATTACCGCTGAGATCAACACTTTTAATAAGCAAACATTCTTTGAAATTACTCATACTAACTCCATTGCGCGTTTAGGTGAACTATACAAATCAACCTTAGGCGGGCTAAATCCAAGAATTATGGTTAAAGGTGAGCAGTTGTATTTATCTAACCATCGCACTGCTAATCATATTAGAGCATTACTATTATCTGGCATACGAGCAGCATCTCTGTGGAAATCTCAAGGTGGAAAGACCTGGCATTTACTCATCAATAAGCGCAAAATATTAAAGACAATAGAGGTAATAGAAAAATCTGGCGACCCATCAGAAAACCTTGTACAGTCTTAGTAATTTAATTTTCAATTTCACTAGACTTTTGCTCACTAAGACTTTATAATTACGCCTTTAAATATTTAACTCTTATATAACACGATGGCTAATTCAGCAGGTTCAAAAAAACGCGCAAGACAAGCAACTAAACGCAACAAGCACAATTCTCAAATTCGCGCTAAAGTTCGTACTTTCATCAAGAAAGTATCTTACGCATTAGATGCTGGTAATAAAGAAGAAGCACAAGGTGGTTATGTTGCTATGCAAAAAATGATTGATCAATCAGTTAGTAAAGGTCTTATGCATAAGAACCAAGCAGCTAGAAA
>CAYYGB010000177.1:0-2406 GCA_964471285.1 uncultured Candidatus Thioglobus sp. | reverse complement strand
CATTAAAAAAGAAGAAAAAGAATTTTTAGATGATTATCGCTTGCGCGGTATTATCTCTAAGTACTCTGATCACATCACAGTTCCTATCATGATGATCAAGCCAGCTGAAGAAGACTCTGACGCTATTGAATATGAAATGGTTAACAAGGCCAATGCATTTTGGACACAAGACAAGCGCAGCCTTAAACAAGAAGATTACGATGAATTTTACAAGTCATTGACTTATGATTTCGCCGCACCACTTGCACAACTTCACAATCGTGTTGAAGGCAAGCTAGATTACACCTCATTATTATTTATCCCATCAAAAGCACCCTTTGATATGTGGAGCCAAAACGTAAAGGTGGTATTAAGTTATATGCCAAACGCGTTTTCATCATGGAAGACAATGAAGAATTAATGCCAATGTACCTACGCTTTATCAAAGGTGTTATTGATACGGCTGATTTATCGTTAAACGTTTCTCGTGAAATCTTGCAAGGCAATAAAGTCGTTGACACTATTCGCAAAGCGTCTGTGAGTCGAATTTTGAAAGAGTTAGAAAAAATGGCTAAAAATAAGCCAGAAAAATATGCTGATTTCTGGAAAGAATTTGGCATGGTAATGAAAGAAGGTGTGGTTGAAGATGCGGCCAATAAAGACAAAATTGCAAGCTTATTACGCTTTGCCACTACCAAAACTGATAGCGAAGATCAAACTGTATCTTTGGCTGATTACATCGAACGTATGGATGCTGAGCAAAAAGACATCTACTACGTAACAGCTGAAACTTTTGGTGCAGCTAAAGGCTCGCCACATTTGGAAATCTTCAAAGAAAAAGACATTGAAGTATTACTATTATCTGATCGTGTTGACGAATGGATGGTGAGTAACTTTACTGAATTTGAAGGCAAAACTCTTAAGTCTATTGCTAAAGGTGATTTACAAGATTTAGACTCTAAAGAGGAAAAGAAGGAAAAAGAGAAAACTGCTAAAGGCTTTAAAAAGACCTTAGAAGAAATGCAAAAGATTCTTGAAAATAAAGTTAAAGAAGTGAAGATATCTAATCGCCTTAGCGAATCCCCTTCTTGTCTGGTGGCTGATGAAAATGAAATGGGCGGCAACATGGAAAGAATCATGGCGTCTCTTGGTCAGGACGTACCTGAAACCAAGCCTATTCTTGAAATTAACCCAACACACCCATTAGTTAAAAAACTTAAAACTAAAGTTGATGAAAATCTAGTGAATGTTTTGTTTGATCAAGCGGTTTTATCAGAAGGCGGACAACTTAAAGATCCTGCTGAGTTTGTTAAGCGTATGAACAAGCTGATTAAATAATTCAACTGAGTTGTTTGATTAAAAAAGCCCGATTATTCGGGCTTTTTTATTGCATTGTTAAAATTTCTAATATTTATGAAATTAATTGATAAAAATACGAAAAAATGGCTATTTTTGCCTTAAAAACAAGCAATATAGGGATTTTTAAGGGGTTTTGATGGTTAAAAACCGCCCATTTCCATAATTTCCTATTTTTTAAAGGGTTGAATGTTTCTTAAAATACCTCTAAAGATAGCTACCTCTTCTTTTTCGGGATCTGCACGCCCAAAAAACCGGCGCATACGACGCATTAGAAGCTCTTTAGGGCGTTTATCTTCAAAATACTCAATATGCTCAAGCACTTGTGCCAAATGCGCGTAAAAACCTTCTAATTCATCAAAACTGGCAAATTCATTACTACTCTTTTCAAATTCTGTGGTGGTGTTATAGACGTAATTTTGATAAGCAAAGACTTGAATGGCAGCGGCTATATTTAAAGAGAAATAATTAGGGTTGCCCGGAATTGTCATCAAAATTTGGCATAAATCCAGTTCTTCATTGGTGAGACCGAAATTTTCTGTACCAAATACTACCGCCACCTCTTGACCTTTAACACCGGTGGTTTTTTTAATTTGCTCGCAAGCACCCACCACATCCATTTGCTTCCATTTGATATTACGCTGACGTGCACTTGCACCAATCACCAGCTGCGTACCAACCAAAGCCTCTTCAAGCGTTTCACAAACCACAGCACTTGACAATACATCATCCGCGCCACTAGCACGCGCCGTCGCTACAGCTGATGGGTATCCTCTGGGATTGACCAAATATAGCTTTGAGAGGTTCATGTTTTTCATCGCTCTGGCCGCTGCACCAATATTACCTGGCTCAGTGGTATTAACCATAACCACACGAACGTTATCAAAGGTATAATTCATTTCTTTTTTCATTTGTCTATTAATTATGCATCCTACGCTTAATATTGCCGTTAAAGCCGCTCGAAAAGCGGGTGACATCATTCTAAGATATCACAATCAAATTGATTTGCTAACGATTGAAAATAAAGCAACAAACGACTTTGTCTCTGAAGTGGATAAAGCCGCTGAAGAC
>CAYYGB010000176.1:0-2406 GCA_964471285.1 uncultured Candidatus Thioglobus sp. | reverse complement strand
CATCGGTATCAGCAATTTCAAAATTATAAGTCGATTGCTCAACTTCATTCTGATGGAAAACATCGCCATAACTAACGCCTTCAGTCCAAACCAAATCAAACACACTGTCAACACCCTGAAGATACATAGCAAGACGTTCCAGGCCGTAAGTTAGCTCGCCCGATACTGGCTTACAAGCTAGGCCACCGATTTGTTGAAAATAGGTAAATTGAGAAACTTCCATACCGTTAAGCCAAATCTCCCAACCTAATCCCCAAGCGCCCAATGTTGGAGATTCCCAGTTGTCCTCAACAAAGCGTACATCATGCACAGCAAGGTCAATACCAATCTCGGTTAAAGATTCTAAATACAAATCTTGAATGTCTTTAGGGGATGGTTTAAGAATAACTTGAAATTGGTAATAATGCTGAAGACGGTTTGGATTTTCACCATAACGCCCATCAGTAGGGCGGCGCGAAGGCTGTACATAAGCCGCCTTCCATGGCTCAGGGCCAATGGCCCTTAAAAAAGTAGCTGGATGGAAGGTGCCTGCGCCCATCTCCATATCAAAAGGTTGTAGCAATGTACAGCCTTTTGAGGCCCAAAAAGTTTGTAGTTTTAAGATTAAATTTTGAAACGATGCACTTGCATCTAAATCTGAAATTGACATAATAAGTCGGCTGAAATGAGTCTAAAAATTACAAAAATTTTACCGCATCAAGCATGATTAAATTAGGCTTTTATCAATAGATAAACTATCACAACCATTGAGAAATACTAAAAAAACTAAACTAGGTTATTTTCAATTTAAGTAATTCCGCCTTAAGTTCACTTTCTGATAAGTGATCATAGTCGTTTAAAGTGGCAGTGTTAACGCCACCACATGCTTCATACCAAGCGTAACCAGATGTCCAGCTTTCATGTTTATAATTATCTTGACGCTGGCGAACCACACATAAAACAGCCTGGTCTCGATAAATTAGATGATAAGGTTGCTGGTCACGATGCAAACTTTCAATAAATTCCCAAGCATCACCCATCGAGTTAAACCAATGGTTAATCAAAGGATATTTTTCATCATTTTCAATGGGTAGTGGGTTTTCTCTAATAAAACATTGCAGGTGAAAATGATTCACTGATGCATAGGCGCCATAAGAGTTGTACGCCAAAGTAAAACCCTTAATATTTAGCCCGATGGCATTTGCCATCATCCAGGCAAATTGATGAAGCTGTTGGGTGAGAAGTTGTGGATGATTTTTATCTGCCTCAACAACGACAAGACCATGGTATTTTGCAAAGGGAAATTTATTATAAAAAAGGGAAATGTCTTTAGAGAAAAGCTGACCTTTAAAAAACAACTCTTTTTGCAAGAAGTCTTTGTTAAAGTGAAAGCCACTCTCATTAAAATCTTCACTCATGCCTTTGGTTTTAGCATTTGACATTCGCTGAGGGCGCAAAGCTCGAAGTGGGTTGTATTGTAATTCAAACCCACCAATCTGCTTATATTTAACAATATCAAGGTCGGCAAAATCTATCTTTTTTAGCTGATCAAAAACTGCAATGTCATCAGCTGATCCTGTTATTTTTTTAGCTTTAAGCTGTTCGAAT
The DNA here is from genome assembly GCA_964471285.1 of uncultured Candidatus Thioglobus sp. Lineage (GTDB taxonomy): Bacteria > Pseudomonadota > Gammaproteobacteria > PS1 > Pseudothioglobaceae > Thioglobus_A. Next base: position 819 of record CAYYGB010000176.1, on the reverse strand, counting down.
TTTTCAGATAACTTTGGTTTGAGTTGGCGCCATAGTTTTTCATCGGCCAAAGCGTTGGCCAATACCAAAATAAATACGCCAGGCTCATTATGTTCAAGCATAGCGTCTAAACCCTGATAGAAATTTTGTTCAAATTGGGTGTTACTGGTAAATAGTGGATCTATCATGATTAATTTATTTAAGAAAAAATGGAAATACGGCTAATTTATCTTAAAAAATACCTAAAAATAGATAAAAAGTGCTATTTTTAAGTGTTTTTGAAGATATTTTTGCTATTTTATGGCCTTTTAAAGGTGTTTTATATTATTTTTGTATAAATTTAGCAAATAATCAAAATGACATAAAAAATGCGACCCAAAGGTCGCATTTTTATTTTACTAAAGGTTAAATTTAGTATTTATAGCTGTCAGGCTTGAATGGACCTTCCTTATTAACTTTGATGTAGCTAGCTTGTGAGTCTGTTAGTGTTGTTAATACACCACCAAAGCCACCCACCATACCAGCAGCAACTTCTTCGTCAAGCTTCTTAGGAAGAACCTCTACGTAGATATCGCCACCTCTAGTTGCAAATTTTGCGTCAAATAAGTGCATTTGTGCCAATACTTGGTTAGCAAATGAGCCATCCATAATACGACTTGGGTGGCCTGTAGCGTTGCCCAAGTTAACCAAGCGACCTTCAGATAATAAGATTAAGTAATCATTTTTATCATCACTACGATAAACACGATGAACCTGAGGTTTTACCTCGTCCCAACGCCAATTATCACGCATGAATTGGGTGTCGATTTCATTATCGAAATGGCCAATATTACAAACCAC
>CAYYGB010000175.1:0-2413 GCA_964471285.1 uncultured Candidatus Thioglobus sp. | reverse complement strand
ATTTAGTGCAATCAAAAAACTTGACCTTGCTTCTTGTAACACATGACTTGGCGTTGGCTAATCGTTGCGACAGAGAATTAAAACTAACAAATGGTCAATTAGATGACGTTTAACCGTCTTTCTTTTTTAAGTCGTTACGCTCTAAAAGAATTATTCAATAATCGATTTTTTTCGATTTTTTTTGCCGTTAACCTTTGGTTCGGACTAGTAGGCTTTGTTTTTATTGGAAATATTGGCGTAGGCGTTGATAAATACTTCAATCATAATTTAAAAAAAATTCTCAATGGTGATTTGCAAATTTCTAGCCGTCAAGCGTTACCGCAAGATCTTTCTAAAAAAGTAGAAAATTTCTTATCCAAAAATAACTCTAATTTTGAAATAACGCAAACCATTAGCCTTTTCTCTATGGTTAACAGTACCAAACAAACGGCTTTATTCAATGTTCGGGGTATTGATAAAAAATTCAACTTATACAGTGATTTTGCCATTCAAAATGGTGAAGTTAATAGTGTATCTATTGGTGATAGTTTATTAAAAAAGCAAGGTGTTTGGCTTGATAAAGAGAGTATGCAATTATTACAGGTCAAAGTTGGTGATAAGCTCAAAATTGGAAATACTTCATTTACTATTAATCAAATAATTAGTCGCTTACCTCAAATGGGGAGCGCTTTTAGTGCTTTTGTTCCTACTGTATACATCCATCGCCAATATATTAAAGATACTGGTTTATTAATGCTGGGAAGTAGGGTGTCTTCTAGTATTAACATTAAGTTACCAAATGTGCAATCAATTGATAGTTTAAAGCAAAAACTCATTTCATTAATCTATCAGTATTATCCAAATGCTGACAACCTCCGCGTACGTAGTTTAAAAGATGCCAGTGAACGACTAGATGTATTATTAGAATATATTGCTGGTTTTTTAAATTTAGTTTCCTTGGTTGCCTTATTTTTATCTGGCATTGGTACAGCTTTTTTATTTAGAAATTATGCTTTAAAGCGTCTTAAAAGTTCAGCTATTGCAGTTTGTTTAGGCTTGTCTAGCAAGCAATCTAACATTATTATGTTAATACAATTATTACTATTAGCGTCAGTTGCTGGTATTTTGGCTGTAATCTTTGGCGGATTGTTAAGCTATATCTTTAGTATTTACTTTTCAGATTTTATTGGTGATTTTCAATTTGTCTTATTCGATTTCACCACTGCATTAGCTGGACTTTTAATCGCTATTTTTTCGGCCATATTGTTTTCTTTGCCTACCTGGCTACAAGTTAGAAATATTAAGCCCATTATCTTACTCAAAAGCGAAGGCGTTCCAGTAGTTGGTCAAAATAAAAGACAGTGGCTTTTTTACTTGCCTGGGTTGATTTTTTTCTGGTTAGTGGCAGCTTATTTAACAAACTGGATACAAGGTAGTTTTTTTATATTGGTATTTTGCTTTGTCCTATTAATTTTGATTGGCTGTGTGTCACTTATTTGTCATTTTTCAATGTGGCTTAGCAAAAGACACAAAGGCACTTACAAAATGGCATTACGACAAATTGCACGACATAGAAATGCTACTATTTCATCCGCTACAGCAATAGCTTTAGGTGTATTTCTAATGGCAATGATCCCGCAAATATCTATGGGTATCAGTGATGAAATAAAGCAACCAAAAGGTGCATTATTGCCTAATTACTTCCTCATTGACATTCAAGAAGATCAGCTTAAAGGCTTGGAAAAGCTAATCGTGGAATATGGATTAAGGTTAGATCATGTTTCACCATTAGTTCGTGGCCGATTAACACATGTTAATGATGAGTCTGTTGGACGGCGCTATGAAAATCCTGAACAAAAAAAACAAGGACTCTTGCGAGCTTTTAATCTTAGTTACCGTCAAAAGCTACTCCCTTCTGAGAAAATTGTTACTGGTAAGTCTTTTGATGAATACACCCTGGAATCTCCTGCGCAAGTATCAATTGAAGAAAAATTTGCTAAACGTAACGGTCTAAAAATTGGTGATCGTTTAATTTTTGATATTCAGGGTATTGCTCTAGAAGGTGTCATCCAAAATTTACGTAGTGTTAAATGGAATAGTTTTCAGCCTAATTTTTTTGTTTTATTTCAAACTCAGGCATTGATATTGGCACCAAAAACCTATATTGCTAATATCCCTAGTATCAAAGATGAAAATAAGTTTCAGTTTAGAAAAGCATTGGTAGAAGCATACCCAAATATTTCAGCAATTGATATTCAAAAGCTAATTGACTCCACTTTAAGTATTGGTGCAAAAGCTTTAGAGTTGATTCTATTTTTAGCAACCATTACTTTCCTATCTGGAATGATGGTGGTTTTTTCAATTTCTATTATGCGCGCTTATGAGAAAAAAACAGAATTATCACTACTGAAAACCCTTGGCATGTCTTCCTTAT
>CAYYGB010000174.1:0-2434 GCA_964471285.1 uncultured Candidatus Thioglobus sp. | reverse complement strand
GGGTGATGACTATGTTGGCAACAACAGGTATTGATTTAGTAGGCAAGGATTGTGTGGTTATAGGCGCATCTAATATTGTTGGAAGGCCAATGTCAATGGAACTCTTAAATGCTGGCGCCACTGTCACCATTTGTAATAGTAAAACACAAGACCTATCTGGAAAATTACAACGGGCTGATGTAATTGTTGTTGCCGTTGGTGTTGCGCACATAATCAAAGGGGATTGGATTAAAAAGGGTGCCGTGGTTATTGATGTTGGTATTAACCGACTAGACACCGGCAAACTGGTGGGCGATGTAGATTTTGAGTCAGCCATTAAAAATGCTGGCTGGATATCACCTGTTCCAGGCGGCGTTGGCCCAATGACAATTGCCACCTTGCTAGAAAATACACTCACTGCATACCAAAATAGGAAATAAAAACATGAAATTATTTATAAAAGCATTTAGAAATGGATTTGGCGCATTGATCGCACTTGTTAGTCGATTGATTCCAGTTAGCAAAGTTAAAAGAGATGCGCAAGCGCAAGTATTGGCCGATGAAAAAGCAGCAAAAATCGAACTATATCAATTTTTTGCATGCCCGTTTTGTATTATTACAAGACGCGTTATTAGGCGTTTAAATATCAAAATTGTCACGCGTGATGCACAAACTCATGGTGGCGAATATCGCGAAGAGCTGCTTAAAGAAGCGGGCAAAGTTCAAGTGCCTTGTTTAAAAATTACCGAAGGTGAAAAAGTAAGCTGGATGTACGAATCTAGTGACATTAAAACTTACTTAGAAAAGGAGTTCAGCCAGTAGATAAATGGATAATTTATTATCGATTTTTCTGTTTTCACTGGTTATGACCATTACACCTGGTCCTAACAATATCATGATTTTAGCGTCAGGCTTGAATTTTGGTATTCGAAAATCTATTCCCCATCTACTAGGTATCGCTTTCGGTTTTCCAATAATGCTAATAGCCGTTGGTTTTGGGCTTGACTCTTTAGTTACGCAAATACCTGGCATACATCTATTTGTTAAAGTAGCTGGTATTGGTTATTTGCTATTTTTAGCTTACAAGATGTTTGTAACAACCCAACAAAAAAAACTTAATCAAGGCGCTAAGCCGCTAACATTTTTGCAAGCGCTATTGTTTCAATGGGTAAACCCCAAAGCTTGGGTGATGATATTTAGTGGGATAGGTGTTTTTACCACCAGCACTGACATGCAAACAACCACATTAATCCTAGCGCTAAGCTTTTTTATTGCTATCTTTCCATGCAATGGCTCTTGGCTTTTTCTAGGGTCGCAGATGAAAAAACTGATCAAAACAGATTTTCATTACAAGGTATTTAATCGCACCATGGCGATACTGCTTTTGGTTTCGGTAATACCGAGTGTTTTTAAGTGATAACTACAGGTCTTTAATATTAAATTTAACCGGTTCAGCTTGAATAAGCTTCGGCACAAAGATAACATTTCCATACAAAGAATAACCATTTTTACTGGCCATATCATTTAATGGTAAATCCATTTTCTGACCTTCATCATTAATCACCAACATGCCATTATCAAGCTTAATATGGCCAATAGGGCCACCAATAAAAGTTTGCAGCTCATCAGTACCAAATGAATCATTGTTGTCAATAGGCTTGATATTGATTGGATCGCCAGTTGGATGATAAAGCATTGATGAAGGCCAATTGTATTCTTCTGACATGATGTAAATCCTAGTTGTATAAGTTAGTTGGGTAAAAAGTCTTTTAGCTGTTCAATGCTTTTCTCAAGCTCTGCTAATGAGTCAGCCGTGATATTAATATGCCCTAATTTTCTATTTTTACGCTCACCCTTGTCATATAAATGCAAGTTTGCATTGGGCATGGTTAGCGGAATTTTTGTGGGTCCAATTTTACCAATAATATTCACCATCGCACTAAAATTGTGTATCGGTGATGTATCGCCAAGTGGCATACCAGTAATGGCGCGAATATGATTTTCAAACTGAGAGGTGTTAGCACCTTCAATACTCCAATGTCCGGAATTATGAACACGTGGCGCCATTTCATTTACCACTAAGCCATTTTCAGTTTCGAATAGTTCAATCGTTAATACACCGACATGATCCATTTCATCAAGCAAGGTTTGCATGTAATGCTCGGCAGTTTTTTGAACATCTGCATCAATATTTTGAGCGGGCGCAATGGTCAGTCTTAAAATGCCGTTATGGTGTGTATTTTCAACCAATGGGTAATACTTATGGTCATTATCAGTATCGCGAACTGCAATTAAAGATAATTCACGCTTGAAATTAACAAACCCTTCAAGAATCGATTCAACGCCATTCATACTCTCAAATGCTTCTTTAATTTGATCTGAACTGCGCATTAGAAACTGACCCTTACCATCATAACCTTCCGTCGCTGTTTTCAAGATAGCAGGTAGTCCAATA
>CAYYGB010000173.1:0-2446 GCA_964471285.1 uncultured Candidatus Thioglobus sp. | reverse complement strand
AACCACGCCACCTTACGATGCCCAAGGTTTTGCATCTGCATAACCTTGGGCATCGTAAGGTGGCGTGGTTGTTTGCTTGCCATTTAAATCATAGCTAATACAAATTTTAATACTATCTAGTGAATCTAGTACATCTAGTTTAGTTAGACAAATTCCAGTGACGGCATTAAGCTTAAATGAACGATTTAGAGTAACCATGTCTAACCAGCCGCAACGACGCTGACGCCCTGTTGTTGCGCCAAATTCATGACCAATGGTGCCTAAAACTTTACCAATTTCATCACCTTTGTCTGTTGACACGTCATAGATTAGCTCTGTTGGGAATGGGCCGCCGCCAACACGTGTGGTGTAGGCTTTAACAATACCGCATACGTAGTCAATGTCTGTTACACCAACACCTGAGCCTGTTACTGCGCCACCAGAAGTTGTGTTCGATGATGTCACAAATGGGTAAGTACCTTGATCAATGTCTAGAAGTGCACCTTGTGCACCTTCAAATAAGATATTTTCGTTATTTTTAATATGTTGATGGATTTGCTCAGTGACATCGGTAATCATAGGAATGACCACCTTAGCTTGCTCTAGAGCTTCTGCTAAAACTGTATCAAAATCTAATGCCGGCACTTTATAGTAGTTGCTTAAAGCGAAATTATGATATTCCATTACCTCTCTAAGCTTGTCTGCAAACGCTTCAAGATCTAACAGATCGCCAACTCTTAGTCCGCGACGAGCAACCTTGTCTTCATAAGCCGGGCCAATTCCGTTACCTGTTGTGCCAATAGCAGCCTTACCGCGCTTAGCTTCACGTGCATTATCAAGGGCAACATGGTAAGGCATAATCAGTGGACAACCTGGAGCAATCTTTAAGCGTGATTTTGCATCAACGCCTGCTTCGTCTAATTCGCCAAGTTCTTTAATAAGTGCAGACATTGATAAAACAACCCCATGAGCAATTAAACATTCAACATGGTCACGTAAGATGCCAGAAGGAATTAAATGTAGTACTGTTTTCTGACCATCAATAACCAATGTATGTCCTGCATTGTGTCCGCCTTGAAAGCGTACAACACTAGAGACCTTATCGGTGATCAAGTCTACAATCTTACCTTTGCCTTCATCACCCCATTGAGTGCCGATGATTACTACATTTTTTGACATACTAATTCCTAACTGGTTAATTTATTGTTAATAAAACTTAATTGGATTGAGATAAAAACTTCAAATCGAATGAAAATCCTGTAGCCGCTCTTGACTGTCCAAATGACTCACCAATACCGTTATAACGCCCGCCTTGTGCTAAAGCCTTAGAATAGTTTTGGTTATAAGCTGAAAATACAATACCTGTATGGTATTCATAAGTTTGCAGTTCAGCTAAATCATAACTTGCTTGAATATTTTTACCTTTAAGCGCTTGGTCAATTGCTTGTAAATCTTTGATGGCACTGATCGCATTTGGAAAGTTAACAAATAAATCCAAGGCTTGATTCAATGCACTGTTATCGCCCTCTAATTTAATAAGTGCATTAAACAAAGGTGCATTAACAAGAGGATGTTTATTGATAAAAACAGCCAGATCGGGTGATGAGCGGTGTGCAAAGATGTGGCGTAGTTCAGCTGCCTGATCTGAGTCTAGCGATTCATCTGTCATTAAGGCATCGAAAATAGCTACATTTCCTAAACTAATAACAACTGGATTAATTGATAGAATCTTTAAGCTTTCAAGCATTAGCTCAATCACTTCAACATCTGCTGAGATTTCATTAGAGCCATATAATTCTGCACCCGCCTGAATGGGAGAGCGTGAATCATAAAAGTCATCAGCACTGGTTTGTAGGATCGCATTAATGTAACAATATTTCTCAATACTGTCACTAGCACGTCTCGCATCAATACGCGCAATTTGCGGCGTAATATCGGCATGAACGCCTAGCATTTTCCCACTAGCCGGGTCTAGAAACTTAAACGTTTTTTCGTTAACCGAGTCGCTGGTTAAAAGTAACGAATCAACGTGCTCCACCATTGGTGGAATCACCAAACCAAAACCTTTTTCAGTATATAGGTCTATTAATTGACGTCGTAGCATTTCAAAATTAAGCGCCTGATTGCCACTTAATTCATCAATACCCTCGGGTAACTGCCAAGACTTCATATAAGTGCTTATTTAGCCTCAGGGTTAAAGTGACGGAAGAACTCAGTATTTGGATTTAACACCATAATGTCATTCTGACCAGAAAACGATTTCTTATAAGATTCTAAAGAACGATAGAATGAATAAAAATCAGCATTTTGATTGTATGCTTGTGCATAGTTTCCTGCTGAGATTGCATCACCTTCACCACGTATGATTTCTGAATCACGATAAGCGTTTGCTAAGATAATAGTTCTCTTTTTATCCGCTGCCGCTTGAATAATTTCAGCTTCTTCGGCACCTTTAGATCTAAACTCT
>CAYYGB010000172.1:0-2479 GCA_964471285.1 uncultured Candidatus Thioglobus sp. | reverse complement strand
TCCATCTAGATTATCCAGTGCATTTTTTGCAGCGGCTGCCGCTTGTAAATCAGCCATGTGCGCTTGTTTTGGCATCCACTCTGGTCCTGGGAAAGAGCCTGAATCACCCGCGACAAAAACATTATCAAACCCTTCAACTTCACAAAATTGATTAGCCTTTAATAGTCCACCTTCGCTTCGCGTAAGATTGGTATTATCAAACCAAGTGTTGCCTGTCATACCAGGCATGAATAAAATAAGCTCAGCGGCAAACTCTCCGCCTTCAGTCACAACCTTTTCAGCTGTAAACTCTTTCATCTTGTGTCCAAGATGGGTTTGAATATTACGCTTTTTCATTTCAGACAAAAGCCCAGCAACAGCCTTCTTGCCCAAACGAGCGCCTGGCTTTTCTGCTGGGGTGAAAAAGGTTAGCTTAAATTTATCACGTCTGCCTTCAGCTCGAAGTTGTGTATCCAAACCAAACAAAAATTCAAACATTGGCCCACCACGCATTGCACTAGGCTCTTTAGGGTTGCCACTAAAGCCAATGGCAATATTACCACCATCCATAGCCTTGACTCGATCGCGGATTTGCTCAGCAGAGCTTAAGCCTTCACAAGGTGTGATAGCGTGTTTAATACCTGGCAATTTTTTAATAAAGCGTCCACCTGAGGCAATAATTAGCGCATCATTTTCATAGGTTCCAATTGGTGTAATCACCGATCTACCTTGATTTTCTAACCCAGTTACTTCACTAACAATATGCACAACATTCATGCGCTTAAAAAAGTTGGCGAGTGGAATAATAATATCCTTTTTACCAGCAGCGCCTGAAGGCACCCAGATCAAACTGGGCATATAAACCAATTCTGCCCTAGGAGAAATTAGCGTAATTTCAGCTGTTTTATCTTTTTTTCGAATGGTTCGAACAGCAGTTAAGCCTGCAAATCCTGAACCAATAATTGTAATTTTATGCATTTTAAAAAACCTCTAAATTGTTGGGTGTCATTGTATCCATGTTTGCAATACTACCAAAGTGTTCCATAATCTTAGGATAATCTTCACCATTGGTTAGTCGTTGCATAAATTTTTCTTGATGAGTCTTACTTTGCCATTTAACTATGCAATAAATCCGTCCATTCTCATCAATGCCTGATTCTCTAGAAATAAAACCTTCAACACTAGCAAAGTCTTCATCAATTTCTTTTGAAAAAACCTTCCAGTCATTGAGTAAATTTTTATCATTTAATTCAAATGATACTATCTTCAGATATTCACCCATTTATTTTCCTTTATTTATTGTGACAGAAGTGGTCACTATCAGGATCTTCTACACTTTTAGCAATATTATCTACAAACGCTTGTAATTCTTCAAATTCTAACACACTCAAAATACGAGTAATCACGTCAGGAGAAACTCGAAGCGTACAAATGCTGCCATCTTTAAGCTTTACTTCCATCCCTGCAGCATTCATTATCAATGCATCCTCTGTTTGCTCAAGCATTTTTTCCAGCTCATCTTGTAAATCCTCGTACAAAGCTTGCAAGTCTTCTAGTACATCATCTTGAGTGTCGTCATCAATAGATACAATCTCACCTTGCACAGAGCCAAAATTTTCATCATTTTCAGACTTAAATTCTATTCCCACCTTTGTGAGGTGGTTTTTAAATTTGCCCGATAATTTAGAATCAAAAAATATATAATCTAACATAAGTTTTTTTATAAATATATTGAGGTCATTTTAATGCTTGATAACGACACACTAGACACTTTATTTCGTGAAGCCAGAAGCCACAATGGCTGGCTTAACCAAACAATAGACAATAAACAGATTAATCAAATCTATGAGTTAATGAAATACGGCCCAACAGCCGCTAACAACTGCCCTGCTCGCATCACTTTTGTAAAGTCTGATGAAGCCAAGCAAAAGCTTAAAGCTCATCTTGATGAGGGCAACGTAGAAAAATCTATGGATGCACCTGTTATCGCTATTATTAGCTATGATGTTGAATTTTATGAAAAACTACCGTTCTTATTTCCACACGCTGATGCTAAAAGTTGGTATGCGGGCAACCCAGCAAAAATTAAATCAGCCGGTGAAATGAACGCCACCTTGCAAGGTGCGTATTTCATGATAGCTGCACGCGCAGTTGGCCTTGATTGTGGCCCTATGGGCGGCTTTAACAGCGACACGCTTGACAAGGAATTCTTTGCAGACGGCAAAACCAAATCAATATTTTTGTGTGCTATCGGACATGGTGACAACACCAAGATTTTCCCAAGAAGCCCTCGTTTGAGCTTTGATGAGGCTTGCGAAATCGTTTAGAAATTTATGAAATAATGAAAACAGGGCGCTAAATAGCCTTTTAAGGCTCAAATACCCAATAAAATGTCGTAAAAATGGCAGTTTTATTGGGTTTTTTGGTTTTGAAGCTGTGCTTTTCTAAAATTTAGCAAATAATGAAAATGGCTGGTAAATACTACTCTTTACTAGATTTT
>CAYYGB010000171.1:0-2480 GCA_964471285.1 uncultured Candidatus Thioglobus sp. | reverse complement strand
TTGAAAACATGCATGGCAAAGATACTGCAGTGTCAGTTCCACAAGAGTTCATTTGTTCAAAACTAATAACATTTTGCTGAGCTAAAAGTGGATTGGTATTTCTTTTATAACCATTTAAAGAGAATCGATCAGCTCTTGCAGTTTCTCCTGCTACAACAATAACGAGTTTTTTAGACTTATCAACCCTTTGAATAGTTGCATCCTTGCCGATAACAACGAACGGTGTATTAATAGTTTCAAACTGGCTATTAACATGCTTGCCAATTGCATACAGAAAATAAGTAGGATTAATGTGCAATCTTAGCTGCTTGTTTTCTCGTGCAAGTGAGGCATAAGCCTTAGAAAATGACAAAGTAACCAGTACAAAAATCACAACCAAGACTATGATGGCTTTAAATTTACTCCACAACATGGATGAAGCCGTTGTATTTTTAAGTTGTAATTTGTACACCCAGAATGAAGGGATAACACCTAATAAAATAAAATACGCTGCCAGCTTAAAACTAAACAAATCAAGCGATTCAGACAAATTAGTCTCTAAACTATTGGCAATCATATGGTCATCAAAAATAGTGCCATAATTATTTGCGAAATAACCGACTATTGAAGAAGATAACAATATAAAAATTAGAATGGGCTTGACACTATAGCGATAAGTTACTAATAACAAAGCAATCGATAAAAACGAGAAAATCCACACAAATAGTGAAATAACAAAACCTAAATTTTCAGCTAGTGGGTATATACTTATCACTTCTGAAAGAAATTTGACGTTACCTGCTAGTGTCACAAACAGAGACACTGAAAGCACAAGTGATGTAATGGAAATTTTCTGGAGGAGCTTCATGATTTACACCAATAACAATAATTGTTGGCTATTATATTACGTAACAAACACTCTAATTAACTAACAATGATTAATTCTCATGCACACTTAGATTTTGAAAATATGCAAAGCGTTGCGCAAAATGCAGTTGCTATTGTGCCCAGCATTGGCAAACAAAACTGGACCGATGTACAAATGTATCCGTACTTTGCTTTTGGCATTCACCCTTGGACAGTTGAGTCGCATTCAGAACAAGACCTTGAATATTTAGAATACTTAATCAAATGCAATAACCCGATTGCTATTGGGGAGTGTGGGCTTGATTTTTATAAAGATATTGATCATGAGCGACAAGTTTTTTTCTTTAATGAGCAAATAAAACTGGCTGAGATTTATGAGCTACCTTTAATTATTCATGCTGTCAAAGCAACTGAAGAAGTGATATTAATATTGAAAAAACACCCTAAAGTTGGCGGCGAAATTCATGGATTTTCTGGCAGCGAGCCTCAAGCACAACAACTAACCCGTATGGGTTTTTATTTAGGTTTTGGTCTGCCAATAACCAACAAGAAATCGACTAAAATGCGTCAAATTGTTCAAAATTGCCCACTAGAGTCTATCCTCATTGAGACTGATGATCACCCCAACCCGAGTGATTTGCACTTGGTAGCGCAAGAAATTGCTGAACTTAAACAAATACCGATAGACACTGTTATCACTCAATGTGATAATAATGCTATTTCTCTCTTTAGTTTAAAATAATGTCTGGAAGTTGTGCTCGCACTGAAATTTTATTAGGCCAAAAAGGCTTAGCTCGATTAGCCGAATCTCATGTAGTTATTGCCGGTCTTGGTGGCGTAGGTGGTGCTTGTGCAGAAAGCTTGTGTCGAGCAGGCGTTGGTACACTTACCTTAATAGATTTTGATATTATTGAAGCAAGTGACCTTAATCGCCAAGTGATTGCACTTAACTCAACTTTAGGATTAAAAAAGGTTGATGTGCTAGCTGATAGACTTCATGATATCAATCCAGAAACGATTATTATTAAACGTAATGAATTTATTGATGAAGAAAAGGCTCAGCGTATTTCATTGGATGACAGCTATCATTTTGTTGCTGATTGCATTGATGCTATCGCCTATAAAACCATCCTTATCGATAGTTGTAATAAGACTAAAAAACCTATTATTGCAAGTATGGGTGCAGGTGGAAGACTCGACCCAACGCAAGTTAAAATTTCTCGTATGGATAAAACTCAAAATTGCGCCCTAGCAAGAGAAATGCGTAAACAGCTTAGAATTATTCGATCTTCTATGAAATTTCCAGTTGTACACTCAACTGAATTACCCATTAAAGCACTACCACATAAAGCTGTTACTATTACCGATACCACGCCAGAAGAAGGCATACCAAGAGCAGTAAATGGTGCAATTTCTTATATGCCTAATATTTTTGGGCTGATGATGTCAGGATATATTATCCAGTCTTTGCTAAAATCTTAACATAATTTAAACAAGGAATTTTTCATGGTTAGCACTCAAACTCCTCTTTGTAACTTTAACACCCTCGCACTTGATTTCGAATTAAAAGGCACTGACGGACAACTACATACATTAGAAAGCTGCAAAGGTGAGAAAGGCTTACTAGTTATGTT
>CAYYGB010000170.1:0-2497 GCA_964471285.1 uncultured Candidatus Thioglobus sp. | reverse complement strand
GGTTCTCAGCAGTTTCTTATGAGCAAATGGGTGTTCCAACAGCAATGTTTACACCGCTATTTGTTATTGCACGAACTACAGGTTGGGGTGCTCATGTGATTGAGCAACGCCAAGATGGAAAAATCATTCGCCCATCGGCCAACTATATTGGCCCTGAGAATCTTGAATTTGTCGCTTTAGCTGATCGTGGCTAGTTAATAATTAGGAACACTGAATAAAAATAATAATGAATACCAATTACCGAAAAAAACTTGATGGCACAGATTTAGATTACTTCGACACACGTCAAGCAATTGAAGATATAACGCCGGGCGCTTATGCCAAACTTGCCTATACTTCTCGTATTCTAGCTGAACAACTTGTTCGTCGCTGTCAACCAGAAATGCTTACAGATTCACTCAAACAACTGATCGAGAATAAGCAAGATTTAGATTTTCCTTGGTATCCAGCTCGTGTGGTCTGTCATGATATTTTAGGTCAAACAGCTTTAGTTGATTTAGCTGGCCTGCGCGATGCAATTGCAGATCAAGGTGGTGATCCTTCTAAGGTTAATCCGGTGGTTCCGACTCAGTTAATTGTTGATCATTCGCTAGCAGTAGAGGCACCTGGTTTTGACCCAGATGCATTTGAGAAAAACCGTGCTATTGAAGATCGCCGAAATAAAGACCGTTTTGATTTTATTGAATGGTGCAAAACTTCTTTTCAGAATGTTGACGTAATCCCTGCGGGTAACGGCATTATGCACCAGATTAATTTGGAAAAAATGTCGCCAGTTATTCAAACTCGCGAAGGTATTGCTTTTCCTGATACCTGCGTTGGTACCGATTCACACACACCACACATTGATGCATTAGGTGTTATGGCAATTGGTGTGGGCGGATTAGAAGCTGAAACTGTTATGCTGGGTTTGCCATCAATGATGCGCGTACCCGATATCATTGGTGTTGAGCTTACTGGTAGACGCCAGGAAGGTATTACTGCAACGGATGTGGTTCTGGCAATCACTGAGTTCTTGCGTAACCAAAAAGTGGTCTCAGCTTACCTTGAGTTTTTTGGTGAAGGAACTAAGAGTTTAACCATTGGAGATCGCGCAACGATTTCTAATATGACACCTGAATATGGCGCTTCAGCAGGTTTGTTCTATATTGACGAGCAAACCATAGACTACTTAAGACTCACAGGTCGTGAGCCTGAACAAGTAGCTTTAGTTGAGCACTACGCTAAAGAAACAGGCCTTTGGGCAGATGATCTGGTTGATGCAAGCTATGAGCGAATTCTAACCTTTAATTTATCGTTAGTTGAGCGTAATATGGCTGGCCCATCAAATCCTCATCGACGCCTAGCAACTGCTGATCTTGTATCAAGCGGTATTGCAAAGGACTTGGACAAAGCGAAAACTGAAGAGGCTGAAGGTAGAATGCCTGATGGTGCGGTTATTATCGCTGCAATTACATCTTGCACAAATACCTCCAACCCACGCAATGTTGTTGCTGCTGGATTAGTGGCACGTAAGGCAAATGAGCTTGGTTTGATTCGTAAGCCTTGGGTTAAAACATCATTTGCACCGGGCTCAAAGGTCGCAGAACTTTACTTAAAAGAAGCGGGTTTATTGAGCGAACTTGAAACACTTGGTTTTGGTATTGTAGGTTTTGCATGTACTACTTGTAACGGAATGTCTGGTGCACTTGATCCTGTTATTCGAGATGAAATTATTGATCGTGATTTATACGCGACAGCAGTTCTATCTGGCAATCGTAACTTCGACGGCCGAATTCATCCTTACGCGAAACAGGCATTTCTAGCATCGCCGCCATTAGTAGTTGCTTATGCGATTGCAGGAACCATTCGTTTTGACATTGAGCAAGACAGCTTGGGTAATGATAAAGATGGCAACCCTATTACCTTAAAAGACATTTGGCCTACGGATGAAGAAATTGATACAATCGTAAAAGCAAGTGTTAAACCTGAAATGTTCCAACAGATTTACAATCCAATGTTTGATCTTGGTGTTATACAAGAGGCAAAGAGTCCTTTATATGATTGGGACGATAAAAGCACTTATATTACGCGTCCTCCCTATTGGGAAGGTGCACTAGCTGGTGAACGAACCATGAAGGGTATGCGTCCTCTTGCAGTACTTGGCGACAATATCACAACAGATCATTTATCTCCTTCAAATGCAATCATGTTAGAAAGTGCTGCCGGTGCTTATTTGCATAAAATGGGCTTACCAGAAGAAGACTTTAACTCCTATGCAACCCACCGTGGTGATCACCTAACAGCACAACGTGCAACTTTTGCAAATCCTAAGTTGTTAAACGAAATGTGCCGGGATGGTGCTGATGGAAAAACCGGAGAGATTAAGCAAGGCTCTCTTGCTCGTGTTGAGCCGGAAGGTGAGCAAATGCGCATGTGGGAAGCAATCGAAACTTATATGGATCGTGCACAGCCATTGATCATTATTGCAGGTGCTGACTATGGACAGGGATCATCACGT
>CAYYGB010000169.1:0-2516 GCA_964471285.1 uncultured Candidatus Thioglobus sp. | reverse complement strand
CTTTAGAGCGTAAATTATGACGTAGCTTAGATGCTGAAAATTTAACCGTATCAAAAAACTGAGCATCCGGTGTAAATTTAACCTTGGTACCTGTATTACGTTTTCCAACTGTTGCAACAACCTCTAGCTCAGTTTTCTTAGATCCATTTGCAAAGCTAATATGATGCTCTTTAGCATCACGCCTAATCCAAATCTCAACCAGAGTCGATAGGGCGTTAACCACTGAAATACCCACACCATGTAAGCCACCAGAAAACTGATAAGAATCGTTTGAAAACTTTCCACCAGCATGTAATTTAGTCAAAATTACTTCTACACCTGATTGGCCTTCGCCTTTATGCATATCAACTGGCATTCCACGACCATTATCTTCTACAGAAAGAGAGCCATCTTTGTACAAAACAACGCTTATTTTATTTGCGTGCCCTGCAACTGCTTCATCCACACTATTATCAATAACTTCTTGAGCTAGGTGATTTGGTCGCTCAGTTTCAGTGTACATGCCTGGGCGCTTTCTAACGGGCTCTAGGCCTGTTAAAACTTCAATGGAGGAGGAATCGTAATTACTCATATGTCATAGGTTGGGTATTATATTTGCCAAGTATCATACCAAAAAAAAGCCCCGTAAAACGGGGCTTTTTTGATGAAGATTAAGTGACTTACATCATGCCACCCATACCGCCACCCATACCGCCTGCATCCGGTGCTGCAGCATCTTGTGGTTTATCAGTAATCATCGCTTCAGTAGTGATCATTAATCCAGAAATACTTGAAGCATGTTGTAATGCTGCACGTGTTACTTTCGTAGGATCAAGAATACCCATTTCAAGCATATCGCCATAAACTTCACTGCCAGCATTGTAACCAAAGTTACCTTTACCGTTAGCAACTTCATTTAACACAACAGATGCTTCGCCACCGCCATTACTAACAATTTGACGAAGAGGAGCTTCCATAGCGCGCTTTAAGATTTGGATACCAACATCTTGGTCATGGTTGTCACCTTTAAGGTCAGCCATAGTAGCAATTGCACGAACCAGAGCTACACCACCGCCTGGAACTACACCTTCTTCAACAGCAGCACGAGTAGCGTGAAGCGCATCGTCTACACGATCCTTCTTCTCTTTCATTTCTACTTCAGTTGCAGCACCAACTTGAATAACCGCAACACCACCTGATAATTTAGCTAAACGTTCATTTAGTTTCTCTTGATCATATTCAGAGGTTGTTGTTTCTAATTGAGCTTTAATTTGTGCAACACGGCCATTAATTGATTCTTTTGAACCAGCACCATCAACAATTATTGTCTCTTCTTTTCCAATTTCGATACGCTTAGCTGAACCAAGTTGTAACTCTGTTACACCTTCTAATGACAAACCAATCTCTTCAGAGATTACTTCACCACCAGTCAGTACAGCTATATCTTGAAGAACTGCTTTACGACGTGCGCCAAAACCAGGTGCCTTAACTGCTGCAACTTTAACAATACCGCGCATATTATTAACAACCAAGGTTGCTAACGCTTCGCCTTCGATATCTTCAGCGATAATTAATAATGGTCTGCCAGATTTTTGAGCAATTTCTAATGTCGGCAATAAATCACGAATATTTGAAATCTTAGCATCATGCATTAGAATTAAAGGTGTGTCTAATTCTGCAGTCATAGCATCTTGATTGTTAACAAAATATGGTGATAAGTAACCACGTTCAAATTGCATACCTTCAACTACTTCTAGTGCATTATCAAAGCCTGAACCTTCTTCTACAGTAATGACGCCAGCTTGACCTACACGTTCCATTGCTTCAGCAATAATATCGCCTACTGACGAGTCTGAATTAGCTGAAATTGTACCAACTTGAGCAATTGCCTTAGTATCATTACAAGGTTGTGATAAGTTGCGTAAAGCTTCAACAGCAGCTTCAGTTGCCTTGTCGATGCCGCGCTTTAAATCCATTGGATTCATGCCAGCTGCAACAGACTTAACGCCTTCCATTACTAGAGCTTGAGCTAAAACAGTTGCGGTCGTTGTACCGTCACCTGCGATTTCATTAGTTTTAGAAGCAACTTCCTTAACCATTTGTGCGCCCATATTTTCAAATTTATCTTCTAGTTCAATCTCTTGAGCAACAGTAACACCATCTTTAGTGATATGTGGAGAGCCAAATGATCTATCGATAACAACATTTCTACCTTTTGGACCTAATGTAACTTTTACTGCATTTGCTAGCATGTTAACGCCATCTAGCATTAGGTTTCTAGCGTCTGAACTAAACTTAATATCTTTTGCTGACATAATTCTTATCTCCTTTAATCGATAATTGCAACAATGTCATCTTCACGCATAACTAGCAAAGATTCACCATTTGACTTAATTTCTGTACCTGAGTATTGGCCAAATAAAACTGTGTCACCAACTTTTACATCTAGTGCAGTAATAGAGCCGTTATCTGTTGTTTTGCCTTTACCAACGGCAATAATTTCACCTTGAGAAGGTTTTTCAGTTGCTGAATCTGGA
>CAYYGB010000168.1:0-2536 GCA_964471285.1 uncultured Candidatus Thioglobus sp. | reverse complement strand
CATCTAATTGCATAACGCCAATAAAACGACATTTAAATTTTTGAAAATAGTCCATACTAAAAAAAAGCCTGATTAAGGCTTCATAGTTTAATGGCTTTTTAAGCTGTTTACAAGACTATAAACAGCTTAAAGGTTCATTATTCAATAGTGATACTTGGGAATGAACTCATAGCACGATTTTGCTGAGTTAGTTTGGCACTAACCTTTCTAGCAATCTCTTTGTATATTTCAGAAACTCTGCCATCAGGGTCTTTAGCAACCGTTGGCGTACCTTCATCTACATCAGTTCTAATATCCATCTCTAGTGGTAATGCACCTAAGAAGTTTACATCCGCTTCTTTAGCCATTAACTCACCACCACCAGTGCCAAATATAGCTTCTTCATGGCCACACTTAGAACAAATGTGTAGCGACATATTTTCAACAATACCTAGAATTGGAATGTTAACTTTTTCAAACATTTTTAAGCCTTTTCTAGCATCTAACAAGGCAATATCTTGAGGTGTTGTAACAATCACAGAACCACTAACAGGGATTTTTTGTGACAGCGTTAACTGCGTGTCACCCGTACCTGGTGGTAGGTCGATAATCATGTAATCAACACCGCGCCATAATGTATCACGTAGCATTTGCTCTAACGCTTGAGTAACCATAGGGCCACGCCAAATCATTGGATTGTCTTCGTCAACTAAATAACCAATCGACATACTTTGCATACCGTGACCAAGAATTGGCAACAACTTACCTTCAGCAGATGTATCTGGCTTAAGTTTACTAACACCTAGCATTCTTGGCTGTGATGGACCATAAATATCAGCATCTAAAATAGCAACTTTAGCGCCTTCTGCTTGTAATGCTAATGCAAGGTTAACGGAAGTTGTAGATTTACCAACGCCACCTTTACCTGAAGCAACAGCAATAATGTTTTTGACTTCTGAAAGGATTTCAACGCCTTTTTGCGTTGAGTATTTAACGATCTTGGTGTTAATAGTAACACTAACATTGTTAATACCATTTTCAGCTAAAGCATCTGTAATTTGCTTGCTTAGCTCGTCATGATAACCTTTAGCTGGGTAGTTAAGTTCAACAGTGATTTCAACTTTATCACCATCAATATTGATGTTGTTAATTGCATTCGAAGAGACAATGTCTTGCTCGGTGTATTTGTCAACAACACTGCTTAAAATGCTATTAATGTTATCAATGGTTAAATCTGCCATATTAGTGCGCCTGATTAAGTAAAATGATGCTATTTTATCGTATAACGATATCACACAACCTTAATATTAATAAGCTTATCTTATGAATTCAAGAAAAATTTTAGTTACCTCTGCACTGCCTTATGCCAATGGTGAAATCCACCTTGGCCATTTACTTGAATATATCCAAACTGACATTTGGGTGCGCTTTCAAAAAATGATGGGTCATGAGTGTCATTATGTCTGTGCAGATGATGCGCATGGCACGCCAATCATGCTTAAAGCAAACGAGCTAGGCATTACCCCTGAAGAACTAATTAAAGGCGTGAGCGAGCGTCACCAGGCAGATTTTAAAGAATTTTCAATTGGCTTTAGCCAGTATCACTCAACGCATAGCCCTGAAAATAAAGAAATTTCATCTGGTATTTATAACAAACTAAATGATGGTGGCTTTATTAAAACACGCACCATTTCTCAAGCGTTTGATCCTGAGAAAAAAATGTTCTTACCAGATCGTTTTATTCGTGGCGAATGTCCTAAGTGTGGCGCAAAAGACCAGTATGGCGATAATTGCGAGGAGTGCGGCGCAACCTACGCACCAACAGAGCTGATTAACGCTAAATCAGCTGTCTCAGGCGCGACACCGATTACTAAAGATTCAGAGCATTATTTCTTTGACTTGCCTCAGTTTGAAGATCAGCTTAAAACTTGGACAGAAGCAGGGCACTTGCAAACAGAAGTGAGCAATAAACTTGCAGAGTGGTTTGAGCAAGGCTTACAGCAATGGGATATCTCTCGTGATGCGCCGTATTTTGGTTTTCAAATTCCTGGTGTAGAGAATAAATATTTCTATGTTTGGCTTGATGCGCCAATTGGCTACATGGCCAGTTTTAAAAAGTTGTGCGACACTCAAGGCATGGACTTTAACGAGTACTTTGATAAAGATTCTAAAACTGAGTTGTATCACTTTATTGGAAAAGACATTGTTTATTTCCATGCGTTATTTTGGCCTGCCATGTTAATGGGCGCCAACTATCGCACGCCTACTGCTATTTATGCACATGGATTTTTAACGGTTAATGGCCAGAAGATGAGTAAATCTCGTGGCACATTCATTCAAGCAAGAACTTATTTAGAAAGCCTTAATCCCGAATGTTTGCGTTATTATTATGCTTATAAGCTTTCAGCTAAAATTGATGATATTGACCTTAATCTTCAAGACTTTAAACAGCGCGTAAATTCTGACTTGGTCGGTAAAGTGGTCAATATCGCCTCGCGTTCAGCAGGATTTTTGGTCAAAAAATTTGATAAAACACTATCTGCTTATTCTATCGAGC
>CAYYGB010000167.1:0-2543 GCA_964471285.1 uncultured Candidatus Thioglobus sp. | reverse complement strand
TTTGTTTAAGCTTCTAAACCCAGGTGGTGTGCTGGCAGTAATGACGGGCATGCTTAACCAAGAGGTTGATTTTTCATCTTGGTATTACAAGGATGACCCAACACATATATGCTTTTTTAGCGAAAACACGATGAACCACCTTGCCAAAAAGTGGGGTGCACAAATTAAATTTTATGACAAAGATGTCGTCTTATTTTTCAAATAAACAATCTAGCTAAATATTTAAATAGCAGTTCTATCTAAATTTTCAACATGAAAATGCCCATAATAACGAATCCCTTCAGCATGGTGCGATCTTAAAATACTTGCCACTTTACCTCGTGCAGATTCTGTTAGAGCTGGAACGCTCACAATCGCATGACCAGCTTTCAAGCCTTTTTTAATCCGCTTTAAGTATCTTAATTCTTCACCTTGTGCGATAAACTGCCACTTGCGAATCAGCTTAGTCATTAATCCATGACTACGTCCATCTGGGTCAAGAAACTTTAATCCTTCTTTGCCAACTGATTGATCAATATCAGCACTGTCAAATCCAGCTTGAATTAATTCACAGCACACTTCATCAGCTTCCATTTTGCTATCTACGATTGCAACAACACGGTTAGTCGGATAAGTCTCAAAATTTTTCTTGGTATGAGCTAACATTTTGTATCTCCTTTTTTGTTCAAAATTCTTCAATGTATTAAGCATTGAGTGATTCTTAATATACGCCTTATTGGGTGGTCTTAAAAATACTATAAGCACAACTATTGTTAAACAATCAGGCGTATAGTTATAAAAGTTAATTATTTTTTATTAAAATTACAATGAAAAAAATCTGGATTTTTATCGCTCTAAGTGGTGCTCTAGCAGTTGTTATGGGTGCAATGGTGGCGCACATGTTAAAAGACATTTTGGAAGTTAAAGATATTGCTAGAATTCAAACAGCAGCTACTTACCAAATGTATCACACATTAATGATAGCCATACTGGCAGGGCTTTACCAATTTAAACCGCTTAAAATCATCCAGCAGAGTGCATGGATTTTTGTATTAGGCATTATCTTATTTTCTGGTAGCTTGTATTTATATTCCTTTAATCACTATCATCCTTTGGTATTTTTAACGCCAATAGGTGGAATGTTGTTTATTGTTGGCTGGTTAAATCTAATTAGAATGGGGTTTGTTAATTTAAGATTTTGATTAGCTAAAAAAAATCCAATAAAAAAGCCTGCAACTGCAGGCTTTTTTATTGAGTATTAGAGTAGCTCTAGAAAGAGCCTTCCTTGGCACCTTCAATAATAGCATTCATTTTTTCAGCCACGTCTGTCGCAGGACCAAGCGCAGAATCTGGCAAATTCATAGCCTTCATAACGTCAACATTCATACTGATCATTCTAATCTTGCCATCTTTGCCTTCAACCACAGCAATTCGACAAGGCAAAATCACAGCATATCTGTCATCAATATCGGCAATTTTTCCAGCCGTTGCGGCGTCACAAATATTGTGAATGGTTAAATGTCGATAAGGCTTACCCGTTACATTGGCGATTTGCTCGCTCAATGGAAACATAGCCACATGCAAAATTGATTCATTAGTCGCCATCGATTTGATCGACTCATCCACTTCAGGGCCAGTAATACCTTCATCCACTTCAGTTACTTGTACCATTTGCAAGAACATATCTGGTGTAATTTTAGCCGGCTCATCATTAGCTAGCGTATCAACAGTGTCCTGCATAGTGTTACCTGCCGCTTTGGCAGCGCCCATGGGATTAAAATTTTGATCCTGCCAATTGCGATTATTATTAAACGGGCCAAAAGAGTTTGAGCCAGTATTAAAATTAAAAGGACGTGAATTATTAAAAGGGCCAAAGTTATTGTTGTTGTTATTCCACGGGGTATTTGAGCCATTATTATTAGAAAATGGATTGTAGTAATTGCTATTGGTATTATTCCAAGGGCCCCAATTTTGTGCATGAGCAATCCCCATACTAAGTGCGCTAGTTAATGCTAAAACTGTTACTAATTTTTTCATAGTTTTCTCCTTTTAATTTTATTATGATAAACCTAAAGTATAGCATTAACTGACGCTATATGTGATAATGGACCGTAACTATTTGAATAATAAATCCCAATGTTAAAACAACTTTTAAGTATTACCGCTTTATTCGCGACCCTAAATTCTCAAGCTGATATCGATATCATTGACGGCAACAAAATGCTAGAATCCGTCAACCAACAAATTGTTAATATCAATACTGCAGAGCTGGACAAAATTTTGAATGAAGATCCAAACGTTGTTTTGATTGACGTGCGCTCACCTTTTGAGCTTAAAGTGACAGGCACTATTAATCGCGGCCAAAATGTTAATATTGTGCGCGGCTGGATGGAGTTTCAAATTGCTGACCATGTCACCTCAAAAGACACACCGATCATTGTGTATTGTGGACGCAACCTTCGCTCGCCACTCGCTGCTAAAACCCTAGAAAACATGGGCTATACCAATGTTAAAAATTACTCTGATGGATTTTTTGTCTGGAAAGAAGAGCTAAATCCTGTCAG
>CAYYGB010000166.1:0-2547 GCA_964471285.1 uncultured Candidatus Thioglobus sp. | reverse complement strand
CCAAGATATTCTAGAACAAATTGTTGAAAAAATACCCGCACCTGAAGGTGAAATCGATGCCCCTATTAAAGCTCTTATTATCGATTCTTGGTTTGATAACTACTTAGGCGTTGTATCGTTAATTCGTGTGATTGATGGTGAAATTAAAGCTAAAACGAAGATCAAGATTTTCTCTAATGGCGACGAGCATTCAGTCGATGAAGTTGGTGTATTCACACCTAAACGCGTTAAGACTGATAGCTTAAAAGCCGGTGAAGTTGGGTTTTTAATTGCCAACATTAAAAACATTGATGGTGCGCCAGTGGGTGACACCATTACCAGTGCTAAAAATTCGGTAACTGAAGCATTAGAAGGTTTTAAACCAGTACAACCTAGAGTATTCGCAGGAATATTTCCTATCTCTGGTGAAGACTATGAGAAATTTCGTGATGCATTGGCAAAACTGCGCCTTAATGACGCCGCTTTACAATACGAGCCTGAAAGCTCTGATGCGCTAGGATTTGGCTTTAGAATCGGATTTTTGGGCTTGTTGCACATGGAGATTGTGCAGGAGCGTCTTGAGCGCGAATACGATCTTGATCTTATCACCACAGCACCAACCGTTATTTACGAAATTCTAGACACTAAAGGCAATATTCATCATGTTGATAGTCCTTCTAAAATGCCTGAAAATCAAGCGATTGCAGAGTTTAGAGAGCCGATTATTACGGCTAATATTTTAGTAACAGACGAGTACGTAGGTGCGGTTATTAGTTTGTGTATTGAAAAACGCGGCATGCAAAAATCCATTACTTACATGGGCAGACAAGTGCAGTTGATCTATGAGCTACCGCTTAACGAAGTTGTGCTTGATTTCTTTGATCGCCTTAAGTCTGTGTCACGTGGTTTTGCTTCTATGGATTATCAATTTACACGCTATCAAGAGTCGGATCTTATTCGCCTAGATATTATGATTAATCAAGAGCCTGTGGATGCTTTAGCACTTATTATTCATCGTGATGATTCTGTACGTAAAGGTAGAGAACTGGCCGAGAAAATGAAAGAGCTAATTCCGCGTCAAATGTTTGATGTCGCTATTCAGGCTTGTATTGGTGTGAAGATTATTTCTCGTGCGAATGTTAAGGCGCTTAGAAAAAATGTAACAGCAAAGTGTTATGGTGGTGATGTCTCACGTAAGCGTAAATTGCTTGATAAGCAGAAAAAAGGTAAAAAACGTATGCGTAGTGTGGGTCGAGTAGATATCCCTCAAGAGGCGTTCTTAGCAGTGCTTCATATCGACTAAAAGCTTTACCAGCTTAAGACAATAAGCGCTCTAAGACAAATTTAGAGCCAAAATAAGCAACAACTAACAATCCAAATCCAATTTGAGTAGCGGTAATCGTTTGCTTGCCACGCCAGCCAAACACACTTCGTCCAATCACTAGTGTTGCAAAAATACCCCAAGCAATGATCGATAAAATGGTTTTATGCATCAGTTGCTGTGCAAAGAAATTATCGATAAAAATAAAGCCACTAATTAAAGATAAAGTTAGAAGGTAAAAACCAATTCTTAAATTTTGGAACAGTAATCTTTCCATGGTCTGAAGAGGTGGCAGCTTATTAATAAAAGTATTAATACTGCGATCATGAAGATGGCGCTCTTGAACTTTCAACAAGATTGATTGACAGACAGCTAATGCCAATAGAGCGTAAGCCGTTATTGATAAAAAAACATGGGAAGCAATACTCAGAGGAATAAGCTTATCAGCTGTATCTGGAAATAAAATACCAAACATCAATGACAAAGCCGCTAATGGATAAACCAAAATTCCAAGTGCATGTACAGGCTTAGAAATAGAAGAAAGAAATAACAAAATAGCCACCAGCCAAGCAACGAAAGAAGCGCTATTCGCTAGTCCAAATACAACACCATCGACCGTCCAAAAGTTAGTAAAAGTCAGTGTTTGAGCAATAATAGCAAAACTAATGAGTAACGAGGTGGTTTGTTGACGAGGGTGCTTAAGTTCATTCTGGCTAAAAAAACGCATCAGTAAAAGGGCTGCAGCTAGGTAGGCCGATATTGCGAAATAAGATAAAAACATATTTAACGTGTTGAATTAATACAAGCTACTATAATACGATACTTTGATTCAACAATTGTAAAAATGTTTGATAATTTAACCGAGCGTCTATCCAATAGTTTTAAAACCCTACAAGGGAAAAGTAAACTTTCAGAATCTAATATTAAAGAGGCGATTCGCGAAGTTCGTCGAGCTTTATTAGAGGCCGATGTTGCACTTGAGGTTATTAAAACCTTTTTGGATCGTGTACAAGAAAAAGCATTAGGTTTAAAAGTTGGCGAAGGACTTAACCCTTCTCAAGCCTTTATCAAGCTGGTTGAAACAGAATTAACCGATATTATCGGTGGTGAAAACAAAACCCTAGATCTTAAAACTCAACCGCCAGCAGTGGTTATGGTGGCAGGTCTTCAAGGTGCAGGTAAAACAACTTCTATCGCTAAGTTAGCGCACTATTTAAAAGAGCGTGAAAACAAAAAAGTACTGGTTG
>CAYYGB010000165.1:0-2548 GCA_964471285.1 uncultured Candidatus Thioglobus sp. | reverse complement strand
GATAGTAACAAGAAAGAGATTAAAACAGCCGTTGAATTATTATTCGGTGTGACAGTTGAAAACGTTACAACTTCAGTTGTTAAAGGTAAACAGAAAGTATTTAAAGGCAGGATTGGTCGTCGTGTCAATTGGAAGAAGGCAATGGTAAAAGTGTCTGAAGGCCAAATGATTGACGTTAGTGCATCTTAAGAGAATATTATGGCAGAAGTAATTAAAAGAAAACCTACCTCACCCGGTAGAAGATTTGTAGTTAACATTGTAGATAAAGATCTACATAAGGGCGAACCTTATGCGCCGTTAACTGAAAGCAAAAATAGAATTAGTGGTCGTAATAACGCTGGTCGTATTACAACCCGTCATAAAGGTGGTGGCCATAAGCGTCGTTACCGTATTATTGACTTTAAACGTAATAAAGATGATATTACAGCGCGTGTAGAACGTCTGGAATATGATCCTAACCGTAGTGCAAATATCGCATTAGTTTTGTATGCAGATGGTGAGCGTCGTTATATTATCGCTCCTAGAGGCTTAAAGGCTGGTGATTCAGTTGTATCTGGCGCTACTGTTGCGATCCAAACTGGTAATGTCATGTCTTTGGCTAACATTCCTTTAGGTAGTGTTGTTCATTGTATTGAATTACAACCCAAGAAAGGCGCACAAATTGCTCGTAGTGCAGGTACTTCAGCTCAATTAATCGCTAAAGAAGGCAACTATGTAACATTAAGATTGCGTTCAGGTGAAGTTAGAAAAGTATTAGCTGAATGTCGTGCGACGATTGGTGAAGTTTCTAAGAAAGAACACAGTTTAAGAAAATTAGGTAAAGCGGGTGCAACTCGCTGGAGAGGTGTTAGACCAACCGTTCGTGGTGTAGTAATGAACCCAGTTGATCACGCACATGGTGGTGGTGAAGGTAAAACAAGTGGTGGTCGTCATCCAGTTTCTCCTTGGGGTACACCAACTAAAGGTTATAAGACACGTAGCAATAAACGTACTGATAAGTTTATCGTACGTCGCAGGAATAAGGGTTAATCATGGCTAGATCATTAAGAAAAGGACCATTTGTAGACGAGCATTTAATTAAGAAAGTTTTAACAGCTCAAGAAAACAATGACAGAAAACCAATTAAAACTTGGTCACGTCGCTCAGTAATCGTACCTGAGATGATTGGTTTAACAATTGCAGTTCATAACGGCAGAGCTCACGTTCCTGTATCAGTTACAGAAGAAATGATTGGTCATAAGTTGGGTGAATTTGCTCAAACTAGGACTTTTAATGGTCACTCTGGCGACCGTTCGTAATATAGGTGAATGAAATGAAAGAAGTTAAAGCAATCCATAAATACGCAAAAGGCTCATCTTTTAAAGTGAGATTGGTAGCGGATCAAATCCGTAACAAGCCAGTAGAAGAAGCATTGAATATTTTGTCGTTTAGCAATAAGGGAGCGGCTAAATTAGTAAAGAAAGTGCTAAATTCAGCAATTTCTAATGCTGAGCATAATGATGGTCTTGATATTGATGAGTTGAAAGTGAGCAGCATCTTTATTGACGAAGGCTCAACAATGAAAAGAATCCGCCCTAGAGCAAAAGGTAGAGCGAATCGTATTTTAAAAAGAACAAGCCACATTACAGTTGGCGTAAGCGCAGGTTAATTATGGGTCAAAAAGTAAATCCAAAAGGTATTAGATTAGGTATCGTTAAAGATTGGGATTCAAAATGGTATGCCAATTCTCAAGATTACCCTAAATTCTTATTGTCTGATATTGCAGTTAGAGATTTTTTGTTCGAGAAATTGAGCACTGCCTCTGTGAGTCGTGTGCAAATTGAGCGTTTAGCTAATAATGCTAAAGTAACTATTCACACAGCTCGTCCAGGTATTGTTATTGGTAAGAAGGGTGCAGACATTGAGCAGTTGAAATCAACTGTGTCAAAGATGATGGGTATCCCTGTACATATTAATATTGAAGAAATTAAAAAACCAGAGCTTGACGCTCGTCTAGTTGCTGAGAATATCGCTCAACAACTTGAAAAGCGAGTTATGTACCGTCGTGCTGTTAAACGTGTATTAGGAAATGCAACACGTTTAGGTGCACAAGGTATCAAGATAATGGTAAGTGGTCGTTTGAACGGTGCTGAAATTGCACGTTCTGAATGGTACCGTGAAGGTCGTGTTCCATTACACACTTTCAGAGCGGATGTTGATTACTCTTCATACGGCGCTAACACGCAGTATGGTGTGATCGGTATTAAAGTTTGGATCTTTAAAGGTGAAATTCTTGACCATAAAAAAGGTACATTAGATGAGGTTGCTCGTCGTGGTGCTACAAATCAAATCGGTAAGAAGTAATAAGGACTGAGAAATGTTACAACCTAAACGTACAAAATTTAGAAAAATGATGAAAGGCCGTAACCGCGGTCTTGCAGCTGGCCATAAGGTTAGTTTTGGTGAAATTGGTCTTCAAGCTACTGGCAGATGTCGTATGACTGCTAGGCAAATTGAAGCAGCACGTCGTGCAATGACTCGTCATGTTAAACGTCAAGGTAAAATCTGG
>CAYYGB010000164.1:0-2558 GCA_964471285.1 uncultured Candidatus Thioglobus sp. | reverse complement strand
GCAAGCTCTTTTAAGGCGTCTGAAAAATAGTCATTAAAATTAATATTAAAGGCCGCCTCTATTTTGGCAAAGTCCAACTCAAAATGGCAAATTAAATCCATGATAACCGCCCTTCTAATTTTGTCATCATCATTAATCAATTGGCCTTTGATTACTGGCAAATCTCCTGAGTTAATCCGTTGATAGTACTGATCAAGGTTTTTTTCATTCTGAGAAAAACTATCGCCTACTTGGCCAATAGAACTCAGCCCCAATCCGACAATATCACAATCAGCATTTGTTGAATAGCCTTGAAAGTTTCGATATAAATGCCCTTGCTGTTGGGCAATTGCCAAAGGATCTTCAGGTAAAGCAAAATGATCCATACCAATATAAATATAGCCATGTTCAAGTAAGAAATCCATCGAATATTTGAATATAGCTAATTTTTCATCTGAACTTGGCAACTCCAAAACATCAATCCTTCGTTGCGGCTTAAATAGCTCGGGTAAATGCGCATAGTTAAATAGTGATATTCGATCTGGTCTGAGTTCATTAACCAGGTTAAGCGTAGTTTTAAAACTATCAACTGATTGTTTTGGCAAACCGTAGATTAGATCAATGCTAACTGATTCAAAACCATTGTCTCTGGCGATATCGATCACAGACTGGGTTTGTTCAAAACTTTGAATACGGTTAACCGCTTTTTGCACGCCAGCATCAAAATCTTGCACACCTAAACTGATCCGATTAAAGCGTGCTTTTGCTAAAGCTTTAATCGTTGTTTCGTTGACACCTCTTGGATCAATTTCAATTGAATATTCACCTTGTTGCGCAAAATTAAACGCACTTTGTAATTTTTCACTGAGTCGAATAATCTGCTCGTTCGATAAAAAAGTGGGTGTACCTCCGCCAAAGTGCATTTGTTTCACTTGGCGATTCGAATCAAACAGCTCGCCTTGTCTATCAATTTCTTTAAAAAGAGCTTCTAAATAAGGCTCCGCTTTGGTTTTATCTTTAGTCACGACTTTATTACAACCACAATAAAAACACACCGTATCGCAAAATGGAATGTGGCAATACAAAGAAACTGGCCCCTTTCGTTTATTGCTAAGCGCCACTTGCTTTTGATAATCAGCCTCGGTGAATGCTGAAAAATTATTAGCCGTCGGATAGGAGGTGTACCTTGGTCCAGAGCGGTCGTATTTTTTTATTAATGGTAGGTTAAATAAACTCATGTTGTTACGCTCATAAAAAACCCCTGAAAAATAACAGGGGCTTGGTTTAATAGGGTGGGGATAATCTCACAACTAACCCCAGGGGAGAGGATTATAATTGTATCAAGAATAAATTAAGATTCCTTGATTTAAGTCAAGAAAAGATATAATTTGAACCGTATATCTTCTTCTTTTCTGCTACAATTTAGCCCCATGACTCCTGTTAAAAAACACATCGATAAATATCATAACTATCTTCTTACTTTGCCGATTTTTAAAGACCTCACTCGAGAGGAGCTAAAACCTTTATTTAGCAGTTTGAAAATTAAACAGTTTTACAAAGGTGAGGTCGTTACTTTCAACTTTAAAGAGCATTCTAGGCTATATGTTAATTTTGATGGTTTATTTAAATTGACCAAGATTGATGAGCGTGGCGACGAAATTGTCTTAAAAATAGTGGGCAATAAAGATGTAGTTTCACCCATGCACTTTTCACCTCATTACGACGTAGCAGCAGTTTTTGTTAAAAACACCACTTTGTTTTACTTTCCACAAGAGGCTATTGCCAAGGCTATGTCTGAGTTACACCAATTTTCACTCAATATCGTGCAGTTTTTAGCCGACAACGTACAAAGTCTGATGCTCAGTGCAGAAGTGTTACAACTCAAAACTGCCAAAGAAAAAGTTGGCTGGTATTTGGTACATTCTAAAGCGAATGGTACTTTCGAGTTGCCTTACTCAAAATCCTTAACGGCCGCTTATTTAGGCATGCAGCCAGAGTCTTTCTCTAGAGCGCTATCTGAGCTAAAAAAAGACGGTATTGTTTTAAATAATAAAAAAATATTGCTCGATAATGGCGATGAGCTTTGCACCTATTGCGATCCAGTGACTGGATCTAATTGTGCCTTTTTCAAAACAGATCACTGCCTGCACGCTTAATCAATTATTTCGGAAATAATGAAAATCAACTGATTTTCTATCTTAAATACCGTTTTTTGTATCAAAAATAGCCAATAAATAGCTTTTTATGGCTTATTTATTGACTATTTCTCAGTTTTTAACCCTTTCTATAAAAAATCTCCGATTTTTTGAGAATAAGCAACATTTCCCAATAAATTGATGAACATTAATCACTTATCACTCTAGTGAGTTTATTTTTTGATTTACAGACTCTAATAACCCTCTCCATGAGCTAAATTCTGTTTATATTATGCTTAAATTTAAACACGCAAGCAATGTGCCCATTCATATTGAATTAGAGCGTTAAACGCGCATATAGCATCGGCAAGGTTTTTGGCAGGTCTGTGACTTTTTTAATCAATGCATAGCCATTTGATCCAAACAAATTAGGTAAATAGTCGT
>CAYYGB010000163.1:0-2562 GCA_964471285.1 uncultured Candidatus Thioglobus sp. | reverse complement strand
TAAAGAGCTTGAAAATATTGGCTGTGTTGCAGTAATGCCACTCGCTTCACTGATTGGCTCTGGACAAGGCATTGCTAACCCTGCAAACATTAAACTTATTAAAGAGCAAGCCAATGTACCCATACTCGTTGACGCAGGTATTGGCTGTGCTTCAGATGCAGCACGTGCTATGGAGCTAGGTTGTGATGGTGTATTGATGAACTCAGCGATTGCCAATGCACAAGATCCAATTTTAATGGCAAGTGCCATGAAGCACGCTGTTATCGCAGGTCGAGAGTCTTTCTTAGCTGGAAGAATGATGAAAAAAGCGTTTGCTTCTGCTTCATCACCAATGGAAAACTTAATCTAATAAATCATGGGTGATTCACTCTGGTTTATCACCTTGTTACAAGAAAAGCCACTGGTTGGCTTTGCGATTGGCTTGGTATTTTTAGCGTTTATGTTTGGATCTAAAAATCTAGTAATGTATCTTTACGCTAAGAAAAAACAAAGAAAATCAAAGAAAGATTAGTCTAGAAAATTTTCATCTTCTTTTAATTCTACTTCTTCAGTTTCTTCTATAGGCTTTTTGGTTCTTTTTGCTGGCTTGGCAATCACTTCTAAGAAAAAAGACTCCAACCCTTCTACGTCTGCTTCTGCAATCACTTTATTAATTTCAGTGACATGGATCGTACTACTAGAAGCTTCGGTTGCACCAAAACGGCAATCAAAATCCCAAAAATCTACATCTTCAGGCAGTTTTTTATTGCGCTCACGCTTAATGTATTTTCTAAGTTCGTATTTGATGGCTTCAGCCACTCTGGTTCTTTGCTTTTTTGGGTGAGAGAAGCTGAATATTTTTTTCATAGTAAATTAGAGTTAGTCGTTTAATGCGTTGAATTATACGCACTAATCATTAGCACTCTAAAATAACCTAAAATTTAGCATTGGGGATTGGATGATTGTCCACTACAAAATCAATATCTTTGTCGCCTCTACCACTCAAGTTTACTAATATTGTTTGGTCTTTACCCATAGTTTTGGCGATTTTCATTGCGTAGGCAACTGCGTGGGCAGTTTCTAATGCTGGAATAATCCCCTCTAGCTGAGACAACCTATAAAAAGCATCTACAGCTTCTTTATCATCACACAGGCCAACTGTGGTTCTACCAGTTTTGTTCAAGTAGGCTTGCTCTGGCCCTACAGATGGATAATCAATGCCAGAGCCAATAGAATAAACTGGGGCTGGATCTCCATTTTCATCTTTGAGCATGATTGAATTAAATCCATGCATAATACCCTCTTCACCATAAGTCAAACTAGCGGCGTGATCGCCAAGCTTGCTGCCTCTGCCTAAGGGTTCAACACCCACTAAATCAACTTCTTTGTCGTCAATAAATCCGGCAAAAATACCCATGGCATTTGAACCGCCACCCACACAAGCAACGACACTATCTGGCAGTTTTCCTTCGTGTTCATAAAATTGTTCTTTTGATTCAAAGCCTATTACTGATTGAAAATCCCTAACCATCATCGGAAATGGGTGTGGCCCTACAACTGAGCCAATACAATAAATCGCATCTTCATATTCTTCTATGTATTTTCCAAATGCCGAATCCACTGCCTCTTTGAGGGTTTTCAGCCCTTGGGTAACTGTCACCACTTTAGCGCCTAAAATTTTCATTCTAACAACGTTGGGGTGCTCTTTTATAACATCAACTTCGCCCATGTGTATTTCACATTCCAAGCCAAAATAAGCAGCTGCAGTTGCGAGTGCTACGCCATGTTGGCCCGCACCTGTTTCAGCGATTACTTTCTTTTTACCTAAATGCTTTGCCAAGATTACCTCAGCCATGCAATGGTTAAGCTTATGTGCGCCTGTATGGTTTAAATCTTCACGTTTTAAATAAATCTTTGCACCGCCACAATACTCAGTTAAATTTTTTGCAAAAGAGATCGGTGTTGGGCGCCCTTGAAAGTGTTTACGTACATATTTCAGCTCTTCAATAAATGCCGGGGAGTTTTTAATTTCCTCATAAGCTTTAGTGATTTCTGCAAAAGGCGCTTCCAACATAGGTGGAATAAATGATCCGCCAAATTTTCCAAAAAATCCATTTTCATCTGGATGTGAATCTAGGTAAGAATCAGACATATACGCCCCTTAAAAGTTAGTCAATAAATCCTAAATAATACCCATATTTAAAACATTCAAAAGGGGAATTGTTAAAGGTTCCGGTTTCAGACAAATTGACCGGAAGGATAGTAAATAGTCTTATAAAACCTATGGACGGTAAAGGACAGATAGAAAGTACGGAATCTAATCTGGTTTTCAATGAAGCACCGCCGATAATGTCAAGGGTACCTATACATGAACCTCTTGAGACAGGGATCAAAGCGATCGATACTATTCTTCCTATAGGTAAAGGACAAAGAGAACTGATAATAGGGGACAGACAGACAGGCAAAACAACCATTGCCGATGCGTTTTGTTATCTTATGTTCGGTAAGTTTAGTAACGAACAAAAAAACCCAAAATTCAACCCGCTTGATAAAAACGGAGAGGAAATTCATTTTTTAGAAATG
>CAYYGB010000162.1:0-2651 GCA_964471285.1 uncultured Candidatus Thioglobus sp. | reverse complement strand
CGGCCAGATACTAAGAATTCAGATGGATCTTCTGTGTTTTCAACACGAAGTGCATCGTTATAGATAAGTTCTTTATCTAGACGGTCGCGAATATTTCTTGAAGTAATATACTTTCCATCTTGACCAGCAAATGGCGAATCGTTAACTCTAAAGGCCATTGATACAGTTGGCTCATCAACACTTAGTGGTGGCAATGCTTCAACAGTTTCTGGATCACAAATAGTATCTGAAATTGAAAGACCTTCAATACCTGTAATGCAAGCAATATTACCTGCTTCAGAAGAACCAACATCAATCTTTTCTAGACCTAAAAATCCTTGTAAATTAGCAACTTTAGCTTTTCTCTGAATACCATCTGCACCAACAACAACAACTTGTTGGTTCTTTTTAACAGTACCACGAGTAATACGGCCAATACCAATTGCGCCAACGAATGATGAATAATCTAGTGCTGAAATTTGCATTTGCAATGGTGCATTGATGTCAACTTCTGGTGCAGCTACTTTTTCAACAATAGTTTCAAACATTGGAAGCATATCGCCTTCACGCACGTCATCTTCTAATGAAGCGTAACCATTAATACTTGAAGCATAAATAATAGGGAAATCTAGTTGCTCATCAGTCGCACCTAGTTGGTCGAATAATTCAAATACTTGGTCAATTACCCAGTCAGGACGAGCGGCGTCTTTATCAATCTTGTTAATAACAACAATTGGATTAAGACCTTGATCAAATGCTTTTTTAGTCACAAAACGCGTTTGAGGCATTGGACCTTCTTGTGCATCTACTAATAATAATACTGAATCTACCATAGATAGTACACGCTCAACTTCACCACCAAAATCGGCGTGTCCCGGGGTGTCTACGATATTAATATGGTAATCTTTCCACTTAATCGCTGTATTCTTAGAAGAAATAGTAATACCGCGCTCTTTTTCAAGATCGTTTGAGTCCATCATACGGTCTGTTGACTCAAAGCGCTCCTCGAAAGTTTCTGATTGCTCCAATAGTTTGTCAACCAGTGTCGTTTTACCGTGGTCAACGTGGGCAATAATGGCAATATTTCTAAGTTTAGTATTCATGCGTTTAAGGATGATTCGAAAAAGACACTATTATCCCCTAACTCTCCTATAATATTATCATTTATTAATGTGAATCAATCACTTAAGACTTATGGGTAAAAAAAGTTCTTCGGGTCGCTGGATGAGCGAACATTTGAGTGACGAATATGTCAAGAGAGCTCAAAAAGAAGGTTATCGATCTCGAGCCGTCTACAAATTAACTGAAGCAGTTGCTAAAGATAAGTTTATCAAACCTGGTGATCTAGTTCTTGATTTGGGCGCCGCTCCAGGCAGTTGGAGCCAAGTGGCTATCAACATGGTGGGTAATAGCGGGCAAGTGATTGCAAGTGATATCTTAGATATTGAGCCTATTGATGGCGTTGATTTTCTCTGTGGTGACTTCACTCAAAATTCAGTTTATGAAGAACTTTTGGCATTAACAGCAGGTAAAAAAGTTGATGTTGTTTTGAGTGATATGGCACCTAATATGAGTGGCCAACTTTCAGTTGATATTCCTAAATCTATGTATTTATGCGAACTCGCACTAGATATGGCTATTAAAACAATAACGCCAAATGGCACTTTTTTTATCAAAGTTTTTCAAGGTGCTGGATTTGATGAATATGTTAAATCTTGTAGAGTTGCTTTTAACAAAGTTATTATTCGTAAACCTAAAGCGTCAAGATCACGATCTAAAGAAGTATATTTACTGGCAAATGGATTAAAATAGTCGGATGAAAGATTTTGACGATATCCAGACACTACTAAAAGAAGATTTAGCGCAGACAGATGTTTTATTACATTCACGCCTAAGCTCTAATGTTGCTCTGATTAATCAAGTCAGCAGCTATATTATTAGCGCCGGTGGCAAACGTCTACGTCCACTATTGCTATTATTGTGTGCACGCGCCACTCATTATCAAGGTGAGCATCATCGTTTAATGGCGGTAGTGATTGAGCTTATCCACACCGCCACTTTATTGCACGATGATATTGTCGATGAATCATCAACGCGTCGTGGAAAGAATACCGCTAATGAAGTTTGGGGAAATGCTGCCAGTGTTTTGGTGGGAGATTTTTTATATTCAAGATCATTTGAAATGATGGTTGAGCCAGGCTCAATGAAAATCATGCAAATTTTATCTAAAGCCACCAATGAAATTGCTCAAGGTGAGGTTTTACAATTGCTCAATTGTAAAAATTCAGCCTTAACGCAAGCTGAATATTACCAAGTAATCGAACGTAAAACTGCGGTACTTTTTCAAGCAGCAACACAAATTGGTGGCATTCTTTCAAAGGTAAATAACACTCAAGAACAAGCTTTAAAAGATTACGGCCTACATTTGGGTAATGCTTTTCAAATCATTGATGACGTTCTAGACTATGAGTCAGATAGCGATACTATGGGTAAAGAAGTGGGTGACGACCTAAGTGAAGGAAAAACCACTCTACCAATGATCTACGCTTTGGCAAATACATCAGGTGCGGACAAGCAATTACTAGAAGATGCAATTAACAATGCTGATAACACCAAGATTACTAAAGTGGTGCAAATATTACAATCAGTTGATGCATTTAAATACACTCGTA